>CAIOYH010000197.1 GCA_903862465.1 uncultured bacterium
ACTAAAAAGAGGATTGGATATCGGTTCTTTAACGGGTTTTGTCTTTTTAACTTTAGGTACTTTGGGCGCATCCAGACCAGTGAACCCTTGATTATTGAGTGCCAGATCCTTATCCGACAGATACGGATCGGTGCCGTCGAATCGATAGTGATACCGGAGTCCATCAGCCTCTACGATGTTACGCTGTACAATATGCCTAAGGTGTTCCTGCCCGCACAGCAGCCGATCCTGACAGAGTTTCACATTGTCTGGCATCAGATCAACCCCGTAGATGGTGCCCAGTGCCTGTTCGAACGTGCTGCCATTCTCCATCTTTCGGTATAGTACACTAGCTAAAAATTGTCCGTCGCCGCAAGCGGGATCCAGGTGCTTTTTGATAGGGTCAATGAATAAAACAGGATCCATCTTGTCTAGCATTTCTTCCACTAAGAGTGTTGGGGTGAATATTTCACTTGTAGTCTTAATACGAATTTTTTCTCGCTCTGCTCCACTCATGTATTCACGACTAAATAAATGATTTTTAATTTCAGCTAATTTCAAGATATTTCATCCTTGATTATATTCATTTCGGCATCTGACAAGTCGAATTTATCTTTTAACATGGAATCATTCCATTTAATGGACAAATCCAATGCTGGCAGTTTTTCGATTTTGCCTTTAGTAAATGCAGCTGGAAACCCCGCTTTTGTAGTAGTTTTGCCACCTGATAGTTGTAACAACATAAATTTGTATATGTTCGTCTGAAATAGTGTCCTAAGATGGTTGAACTCCGTTTCATTTTTAACCTGTATGGCCATAACATTTTGTGAATACGATGAAGCAGTTTTTTCAAAAAATATTTTTGGAGTCATACCACCACGTTGGGCAAAAACTAGCATTGGACTACTTAAACCCATGTTGATAGTATCATCACAATATACATGTAGTGGTCCAGTCTTTCTAACTCTGTCAACATAAACATGCGGATGAGATTTTGTTTGAGTTAATGAAATTGTATCCACACCGCTTGTTGATACATCACCTCTTCCAGAGCGGATAATAAATGATTCAGTATTGTCTGTTATTTTTCTAAACAATTCTTTTGCCGGCGTAGTAAAGAAATCATGCACCTTTTTGTTACCGACTCCAACCGTCCAATAACACGGCCGAACTATGTTTGCATCCTTAAAGGTGTCAAGTGAGATTGGAGTAATTTCTTGCACTCCCTTGTCATCCATTGCTTCACGCATTTTAGCAAACTTATCACCATTTTCAAACGTTCCCGGGGTGACAAAGGTCACAACTGTGGCAAGTTTCATTGCTTTTATAGCAAAGTCTTGATAAATGCTTGTGCCCCCCTTACCTTTATTATTTTTACTAAAAGGTGGATTGCCTTCTATGGCGTCAAATTTATATGTCATGTTGTCCTTAGTTTCCTTCATTTCGAAAAATTCTTGTTGTGTAACATATGTTACACCGAGGGCATTCTCGTTTATATTGTTGTACCCAAAAAGCAGTGACCAACGTTTTCTTGACAGTGAGTTTTGTAAGTATATAAAATCACCAGACTTAATGGCAGGTACTTGGGTTTTTATATGTCTATTACTAAAAATATGTAATGTTGTCATTATATTTATTCAGTTAATTATTGTAATAGTCGGCCAGTCTCATACTATATTATTAATGTAATTTTCTACCAGGTAAACATTGTCACCACAAAGATTGTAAATTGCATCAATACGATCTTTAAACATCCACGAACTGTTATATACATCAAAAAACAACTCTTTCGATATACCGAGTTCATCCCAAAATTTAATTTCTTCAAGTGGCGTTATTTGTTCTCTCGCAACAGCAGGAATATTTACGGCATTCTCGACAAATGCCCTAATAATTTTTTCCTTCGCAGTGACGGACAACTCCTTACCACCCTGTTTACTAACAAGTTTCTTGCCTTTTTTGGTATCAAACGGATCAAAATTTTCAGGCTTAGTTGCTCCTGAATTTTTACTTGTGTTCTTTTTGCCCGTTACTGAATTAAAAATGTCATCCAAAATTTCTTCGTCTAAATCGTTTACAACACCCATAATACTCGCAACCTTGGTCATCGCCTTAGCTTTTTTGTCGATGAAATCCGCAGTGTTTTGGGCAGTAATTCTAACTGCCCTTTCACTACTGCCGGATACAGTAAAGTGGACCATACTGTTGTTGTTGAGCAGTTCTTTGTAAATTTCAACCTTCTCGCCTCGGGTTTTTGCAATCTTTGTCTCATCTTCAAAGACATCATCGAATGAATGTTCCATCGAATCATTAGTAGTAACCACAATCATATTGCAGTCAACCTTACCTTCAGTCCAGGTTGCACTCCGGTGTAGTGCCTGAGAATCGTCGGCGGTTATCTCATTATCTGTGAACACGCAACTATTGCCAATAGCTGCAACGCTGAAACTAGTAGTGGCCATACCTTGCGTTATAAACACGCATACTTTTTGGGGATAAGCGGCGATGATATTCTTGCAGTAATTTTGCGCTTCCTTAGACTTAGTTGCATCACCATTAATTGCCGCAAAATGATACTCGGTATTTTCAATGGTGTGATGGTTTCTGTTAAGATACCGAACAAGGGCGTTTGCATTGTTCTTGCCTACTGTACTGAACTTGATAAACCAATGAGGGGAGTCTTCATTGGTTACAAAATCAAAATTATTGGTTCCAAGTAACTTTACGACAACAGTGGACAAGGATTTATGACCTGTGACTTTGTTCTTCATTGCTTCGGAAATGCTTACCAAGCCATCAACCTCTTTAGAGTAGAAACTGATGTGTCTAAAGTTGCGATTGCAGGTTGAATCTGGTTGGAGAATTTGCATTTCGTAGTATTCGAGGGACAGTTCTTTGATCGGACCATCCGTCAACTCCTTAAGGATTTTTTCTCCTCGGTACACCCGAGTACCGCTCATAGTGACGATACACGCAAACATATCATTTTCTTTGAAATGTTCTACCACAGGGGTGATAATATCGCGTGATAGTTTTGTATGTGATGCATCGTCCACCTCATCAATAAAGAATATCACTTGCTTATTGGATATGTTTGCTTGTTTGATTTTTTTGATGGTGCATTTGGTTTTACGCGACAATTCACCAACTTCCGACACATCATCACCATTCAATGATATTGTTATCATTTCGGGGACAATACCAAATTCGTCGTTATCGGTCTCCGCAGAAGATTGCGAAGTAAGGTTTTTCCCGATATACACAGGAAACCAATTGTTTCTTGCTGTATCGGTTAACGAAATGATTGTTTTGCCAACACGAACACAAAAACCCGCATTGATATATTGGTGCCCTTCATTATGAGCATCCTGCAATAGACCCAACAAGTAATGTTGAGCAGGGCGAAGTTCTACTGCCTTATGCACAGGCTTGCTAGTAAATTCCGCAAGCTCCGCAAATAACTGCTCCACTGTGACATTCTCGACCCATTCTGAATCATTGCCCTGGTCGTTCTTTTCAAACTTGTAGCCTTTCTTTTTCAAGAAAGCATGGAATTGTTTGTCACGAAAAACCTTCCCGTTCCATTTTTTTGCTATAACGTATATGGGTTTGGTGCCGGGCTTACGGTGCAATGCCGCATTTGTCATAGTTTCTTGATTTCGGAGTTCCACATCGCGGTGGGTATCTCCCACCTTAACCTTGTTAAACTTTTCGATGACTTCCAAGAAGTAAAGTTTATTTACCCCATCGTCATCCGGCGCAACGAAGGTTTTCAATTTTGCCAAATGTGCGTAAACTGCGCTGGTCATTCTTTACCTCAGTGTATTTTGGTGGATATGTTACTTGCAGCCCAGCAGAAAGGCGTAGTTTTGGACTTTTCGGGCATCGGAAAAGCTGACGCCGTACTTCGATGCGATATCGGCCAGGTTCATTTCCACGATGATTTTACGAGCATTGGGGTTCTCGCGCACAATTTCCATCAGATCCATTTGTATTCCATTTGTTGATTCAATACAAGTATTATAACACAATACGGATTTATTGTCAAATCCGGTTAGGCATCGTAATCAGCGCCGTCCATCTGGTCTTCCCAGAATGCGCGGGCATCGGCTTCGTTGTCGAATGTTTCCAGAACATTCATTCCGCCCAGAGGGTACGGGAACCAAACGAGCCATTCGTCACGATCCTCGTCGTAAGTGCAAAATAGTTCAACTGGTTCGCTCATACAGCCACCTTAGACAGTTTTTCGCGGAGAGACTTGATATGGTCTTTGGCTTCGTGCAGAGCCTCGCTGATGCAGTCTTCCGCGGTGCCGTCAGTGAGTACCTCTTCGGCGTC
>CAIOYH010000198.1 GCA_903862465.1 uncultured bacterium
AGTGTAGGTGGCAGATGTTGCACCATTGATTGCTGTTGTATAACCATCAACCGACGATCTCCAAGAATAGGTAATTGAGTTATCACCGCCACTAGCAAGAGTAGTGCTTCCAATTTCTGTACTTGGACTCGTATTGTAACAGATAGTTTGACCTGAGCTGCTTATCTCTCCGGCAGTGAAATTGTCACGAACCGTAACGGTCCATGTCCCAGTTGATACTTCAGGAGTTGTATTACACGTATTATCTTTTGCATAACGTCTGTAAGAAGTCGTTCCTGTTAAAGGTCCGACAGGAGTGTAGGTGGCAGATGTAGCACTGTTTATTGCTGTTGTGTAACCATCAACCGACGACCTCCATGAATAGGTAATTGAGTTATCACCACCACTAGCAAGAGTAGTGCTTCCAATTTCGCTTGGAGTTCCTGCATAACATAGTGTTTGTCCTGCATCGGCAATTGCACCTGCCGTAAAATCATTACGTACAGTAACTTTTCTACAGGAAGTTGCCCAAGTTGGAGTGCCACATGTTAGTGAACCACCGGGAGTAACAAAACATGCGTATGTTTTTGATGTTGTAATAGCGCTTGGAGGTGTATAGGTAGCTGTAGTAGCTCCATCGGGAATTCCAAGTGATGTCCAACCGGAATTATCTGTCCCTGATGGACAATCATTGATTCCGGTTTTGTAATACCATTGATAGCTAAAGGATGTAGAACCATCTGCTCCACTTACACTCATGCTTGATGGTGTACTATTGTAGCAAATTGTTTCGTCTGCACTTGAGACAGTTCCATAAGACAAAGCATTTAGTACATTAAATGTACCCGATACGCCACTTATTTGTGGTGTACCGCAATCGCCACTTACAACACAATAATAATAAAGTGTTCCGGTTGCTTCAGCCGAAGGAGTATAACTATTGGAATTTGTTCCAACAGATGTTCCTCCTGAGGTGGAAGCATTTGTGTTGCTGTACCAATGATAAAACAAATTTGTTCCATTTGCTGAAACAGTAATAGAGTTAAATGTTCCATCTAGACATTGTATTTGACCTCCTGTGGATTGACTACTTATGGATGGGTTGGTGCAAAGGCTAACAATAATTGCTCCGGATATGCCACTTGTTGCACTGCCGCAATCTCCATGAACAACACAATAATAATATAAGGTACCTACTGTAGTTGCTGGAGGTGTAAAAGTATTGGTGGTTGCACCATTATCAGAACCAAGGTTAGTTCCGTTAGAAGCACTTTCAATGGTGTTACTAAACCATTGAAACGTCAAGTTCGTCCCAATGGGAGTAACGGTTAAAGCATTAAAAGTTCCATTAATTACAGTGGTTTGCGTTGCGGTTGACTGAGACCCAATACTTGTTGCAGGATTCACAATAAATGCTTCCGAAACATCACTAGTTACATCAGTATGACAATCGCTATGCATTACACAATAATAATACAATGTACCTGCTGTGCTTGTCTGTGGAGTATAAGTATCTGTTTGTGCGCCATGAGCCGAACCAAGTGATGTTCCATCATTGATACTTGCTGTAGGATTACTATACCACTGATAAGTAAGATTTGCTCCAACTGCTGTTACACTAATAGGAGTAAAGATACCACCAACACATTGTGTTTGTCCGGCTGTAGATTGGTTGGTTTCATTTGTCCATGGATTTACAACAAATGCTCCCGATAAAGCACAGGTTTGTGGTGAACCACAATCGCCTGTTACTACACAGTAATAATATAATGTTCCTGATTCATTAGCAGAAGGGGTATAACTATTTGAGTTTGTACCAACAGGAGTCCCCCCTGAAGTACTCGCAATTGCATTTTTATACCATTGATAAACCAAATTATCTCCTGTTGCCGTAACACTAATTGCAGTAAATGTTCCGCCATAACATTGCGTTTGTGTGGCTGTTGATTGGCTAGTGATGGTAGTTGGGTTGCTGCAACTATTTACAAGAAAGGCTCCCGATATTCCACTTCTTGTAGTTCCGCATTGGTTTGCTACCATACAATAATAATAAAGCGTTCCTGCTGTGCCTGATTGAGGTGTGTAACTAGTGGTTTGTGCTCCATTTGCAGAACCAAGCGAGGTACCACTAAAAGTATTTGCAACTGTATTACTAAACCATTGATATCCGAAAGAATTAGGGTTGCCCGAAACAGTTATCGTTATTGGAGTAAAACTTCCGCCAATAATTTGTGTTTGTGCAGCAGTAGATTGACTTATTACAAATGGTAATGGATTCGAGCTTATTGCTCCTGAAACAGCACTAGCTTGTGCTGTTCCACAATTGCCGGTTCCTGTAACTACACAATAATAATAAAATGTTCCCGGAGGATATGCTTGAGGTGTATAACTGTTAGTTTGGGCTCCATTTGAAGATTCTAATGAAGCTCCACCTGTGTTTGTTGGGTCTGTATTCCTATACCATTGATATGTTAAACTATTTCCTGTGGCTGTTACCGTGATTGGACTAAAAGCTTGCCCCTGACATTTTGATTGCGAAGGTGTGGATTGACTACTAATATTTGTTCCTGCATTTACAATGAATGCACCTGATTGCGGACTATTTACGGTACCACAGCTACCAACTATATTACAATAATAATAAAGCGTGCCTACACTGTTAGATTGTGGGGTATAAGTGTCAGTATTTGCACCATTACTTGTACCAAGACTTGTTCCTCCGAAATTAGATACAGTGCGGCTATACCATTGATACGTCAAATTTGTTCCAACGGCTGTTACCGAAATTGGTGTAAAACTCACATTCTGACATTGTGTTTGACCATTTAGGGATTGAGCAGTGATAGCTGTAGGAGTATCAGATGTGGCAACTACAGTTAAAGTTTGTTGAACACTTGGCGCTACACCGTAAGAACTATTTCCAACTTGATTAGCCATTAGGATAGTAGTGCCAACACCAACTATATGCACCCAGTTGCCATTGGCAGTGGCTACTAATGGGTCAGAACTTGTACACGTTACTTGTAAACCTGAACTTGCTGATACGGGCAACTGAAACCAACCATCGCAGGGTGTTTTGTTTGGAATGGTATTAAATGTGATGGTTTGGGCTAATAATCCACGCTCAATGGCTCCCATAGTAACTGCATGATAGTCGGTATCGGTAAATCTTCTTAGTGTTCCAAAATAATCATCAGCGAAGTACTCGTTTTCCGGACAATCTAATTTTGTCATTGGTTTATAGTCTGAGGCTAAAGAACCACCCGGATTGGGCATCAAAGGATTTTTGGTTAAACCTGCCCCATCAAAACTAGAAACCGAACTAAAATCAGTTCCATTAAGAGATGCTATCATACCTCCGGTTCCTGTTACATAGTAATCGTTAAAATAAAGTGGACCATAAAGATCCCATGAGGTGTGTGGAGATGGTGAAATTACTGCATAATGAAGACTTGTGCCATTTTCAGTAGAGCGCACATTGTAAAATAAATTTCTATGTACAGAAGAACCCTGAGATACTAAATCGTTTAAAGTTCGCATGCATGCCGATTTATTAGTTGCTCCGGATGGCAAATTTCCATAAATATAAATGGTGTTATATTCAGACCACCATTCATTAAAGCATAAGAAACCATAAATTGTTGTTCTTGTATTTCCCCCAAGCGTAATTATATTATTACGACCACCAACGTAATTATGAAAATTAAAACCGCATATAGTACCATTTGTGCTGCTATTTCCTGTAACAGCAAGATTATGGATAAAGTTATAAGCAACATAAGCTCCAATTCCCGCAAATTCAGACGAGTTATCCATACAAATACCATTTACAAAACCACTAAATGATGGATAAGTAGCTGACAAATTGTAAATAGTATTGTGATTAATAGTATCTTGAGTCATATTCTGTCCAATAGGGTTATAAATAATTATGCCACTTAGTGCTGCCGTATTATCGGTATTTGTGTTATTTACGTTTGTGCTTAAATCATGAATGGTGTTGTAAATTATTCTTGTACAATAGAATACGTTGTAAATTCCGGTTGCATATACATTTACATCACTTGAGTTAAGCGTTAAGCCCGAAATAGTATTGCGCTGAATTGTACAGTATCTATTAGTAAGGTAACTAGTAGGGTTACTAATAGGGTACCAATTAGAAATCCCGGCAACATAGTTAACAGCATTTGTGATTGGCTCCTGACAAAATGTTATGGTTTGATCGGAAATGAATAAAGAATCCTGACCGATATATTCAATACCCACAGTGATTGAAGCTGCATCGCCATAGCCTACATTAGTGATTGATGGGCTGCCATTGCCAAGCTTACCAATAATATTATACTTGTCAACAGCGCCGTTAATAGAATAGCCTTTTGTGGCTTTATCAATAGTGTTGTTATAAAATGAATTGGAATTATTGGTACAATTATTAACGTATATGCCTAATGTTTTAATTCCGATAGTTATAGCAGTATTGGTTGTGCCGCTACCCCCTACTTTAATATCACAATTCTTTATGGTGTTATTGGAGCAACCATAATTATATCCATAACCCGCTAAAAAAAATCCATTTTCGACAAAATTAGCAGAACTTGTGCCGTTCATCTGAATCTCTAACCCATCAAAAGTTACCAAGTGGCTTCCATATAATATTATACACGCATCATCATTTGCAGCAGTACCTGTA
The DNA here is from genome assembly GCA_903862465.1 of uncultured bacterium. GTDB lineage: Bacteria > Bacteroidota > Bacteroidia > Bacteroidales > CAIWKO01 > CAIWKO01. The sequence continues at coordinate 4,670 of CAIOYH010000198.1, forward strand.
AACAAAAGTTTGGGTTTATTGCTGCCATCGCCCGAACGTTGAAAACTAATATGATGATCGGAAATACCCACGGATATTTGCTGATTTGCCGTTTCGTTGAATGTGGCATCATCTTTAATGGAAAATACCACATCCCCATTGGCGTTTATAGTATTTAAAGTTGTGATAGCGCTCGCTAAAGTAGTAAAGTTTCGCGGTCCACTGCCTGCCGGGTCAATGGTATAGGCACCGTTCATGGTTCCGGTTGAAGTATAATTTGGATTATTCACTGCAGTTTGACAATTTAAACTCTGATATTGATAGCTGTACTCAAAAACTTGTACGATATATTCTTTTGCCGTCAAACCTGTTACTGTTACCGAAGAGCCGGTTCCGGCATAAACGCAGTACCAATCAGCATTGTCAGTTTCATTAAGAGTCAATAAGGGATCTAATTTGAAACCATTCCCAAAAACGGTATTAACGTTATTAGAGTATGAATAACCGGCACACATATTGGGTGGTACCGCTATACCATAAAAAGATTGTTTTACAAATACATATCGCCCTACACCATTTCCGTTGGTCCAACTTATGGTCATTTGCGTGTTGCTAACATTCGAAAACTGAATATTACTCGCCTGTATAGTTGGTGGCGGTTCAATTTGAGGGTTTGGCGCTATTTTACCGTAAACGCTTGTCCATCCTAATAAAAGGATTAGAATTAAAATTGTAAATGTTTTTTTCATAATGTAAGTTTTTTGGTTTTAAATTTCATTACTAAGACTAAAAGTTTTACAAAATAAAGCAACAATATTCTCTATTTCATCAATTACATATTCCAACTCTTGTAAAAAGGAGTTGCAAAAACTAAGAATTAAAGTGTATTGAATTGGTAATTGCTTTATTATGAAAAAATTCTCGAATGAAAAATTTTATCTAATGCTGAAAGCAGGACTTGAAAAAAGCAAAGCTATAGCAAGATCTTTCCCCAAAAATATTGTTCATGTTACTATAAATGCTCCGTCGAGTATTTGCAAAAAGCAATCAACGGGAGATTTTCAACCTACGATTCTTCACTTTTGAAGATTGATTCTCTAAATAAAGAGGGTTTAACGCCAACAAATTGTTCAAAAGCTCTGTAAAAACTTTGAGCCGACCCGAAGCCTGATTCCCGTGCAATTACTTCGGTCTTGTAATTCATATAATTTTTTGAAGCCATTCGTTTCTTAGCTTCTTCTATCCTAAATTGATTAGTGAGCTGAAAAAATCCGGTGTTTTTATAATGACTCAAAACATATCCAATGGTGCGTTGTGTGGTGTTCAATTTTGTTGCAATATCTTCTACTCGAAACCTAGGATTGATATAAGGAGCTTCATCTTGATAGTATTTTAAAATTTGTTCCACCAACTCCATTTCTGCTTTCATTTTCTCATCCGTATCATCTGCCGGTTCAGTATCCTTTTTGTTGTCTTTGACATGAAATTCTTCTTTATATTTATTCATCAACACATGATAAGCATTGCCGCGTTGCCTGTATAAACGATTGGTTATCCAAAGCAAGATGCATAGAATAATTATAGCTAATACCAAACCGAAAATGATAATAGTCCTGTAGAATAGCCGGTCTTTTTGGCGACCTAATTCCAACTTTAGGCTTGCGTTTTCAATCACTTTCTTTTCCGATTGATATTGCTGCTCCATTTTATGAATCTCAATTTTCTTATCAGAATCCATTATTGAATCTTTCAGGGCACTCACTTTATCCGTCATATCTATGGCAGATTTATAATCCTTTGCATTCCGGTATATCTGTGCTAATTGATTCATTAATGCTAGTTTCAAGTTATTGTTGCCTATCGAATCGCATATTCGCACAGCCAATTGAATATACTTTGCAGCTTCTTTTATATTGCCTGCATCTTCTGCAATAACCGCTTTGTGGCTATATATTCGTGCCACACCATCCGGAATTTTTTTGTTTTTGCATATCTGCAAAATACTATCGTAAATACTTGTTGACCTATTAAATTCTTTTTGCCTATAATAAATATTGGCTAAATTATATTTGACAACAATGATATCCTGGACATTTTTTTCTGTATTCGGCAAATAGTATAATGCTTGATTATAATAATTGATAGCACTATCAGGATTGCTAAACCGGTAGCAAACACCCAAATCATTCAGTGCGTTAAAAATATTTGACGAATCGCTAAGTTTTAAAGCCAAATGAAATGCTTTTTTATAATATTGAACAGCATTATCCATACTTTCAATGGTTTTGAAATTGTTGGCAATGTTTATACAAATCGTGCTTAATCCTTTTTCATCGCCTATGCTGTCCTTATGTTTAAAAACTTCCATCAAATATTTTTGTGAAAGAGGTATATTTCCTTTCATGGTTAATACATCTGCCAAATGAATTTTTATCTGAGAAACTTCTTGTTCTTTCTTCAGTTTTTGGTTGATATGCAGCGCTAACGTGAAATACTTTTCAGACATATCTAGGTTTTGATGATTTACATAGACTTCCCCTAACCCGATATAGGCTTTGGCTATTATCGTTGAATCCTTAAGTCTTTCACCAATGGTGATAATCTTTTGCAATTCTGAAACGGCAGAATCCAATTGTCCGTTATTCGAATAAAAACCTGATCGAATCTGAAAGATTTCTATGAATGCAGTATCATTGAATTTTGATATAACGGCTATTTTATACGCAGAATCTGCATAATAAAGACTACTATCAGGTGTATAATTCCCTGCATTGTGGGCTTTTTGAGTGAGCTTTGCGAAAAGCTCTTGCCGTTTAATTTTAGTAGAATCTGATAAATAACCTTCACATGAAGTAAGCAATAATATGCTTGCAATAATGAGTAACATTGGTAATTGCAATAAATTGCATGATTGATTAATAAAAGGAATCTTCATATGTCTAAAGCTTTTAATTATGAATTACAACATTATATAGGTTTCAGCTGTTTTTAGTATTCAAAGGGCTAATATTAGGTATCTTTGCAAAACTTTCCCGATTGCCCATCACAGATGTACTTACTTTAGAAAGTACAATCTTAGTATGAATAAGACTCCTGCAACAATCTCTTTCTAAATATGCTATTTCAGAAACAAAAGAAAAAGTCTCCATCCAATTAAAATAAAACTTATGCTTCATACATTCTTAGTTTACAAAATTTAATACATCATTTTCTAACTGAAAAACTTCGCAAAAATAATCAAAATAATCAATCATGCAATCATAAAAGTTTATCTAAAAGGGTAAAGATGTTGTAGAAGTCGTAATATGCACTTTTTTGATATACTTTTTTTTGAAAATAACTTTCTCGAATGCCTCTTCCCATTCCACAGTGATTCTCAGTTCGACAGCGGTTTTCGCTTCCGTCGCCTCTATCCTTTTACGTTCTGCCTAAATCATATGAATCTGGCAGATTTCCCCTCTCAAAAAAAAGAGGCTGAACATACCTTATTATATCCCGCCCTGTTATAGTCCCGACATGCAATGTCGGGGTTGGGGTTAAAAAAAATCAGCGTCATCCGCGTCATCCTAAAATCAGTCTCATCCCTGCCTGACTGAACAGGCAGGCGAGTTCCAATTCCATCCCACCCTCTTAAAGCCTATTTTTTCAAAAGGTTTGTGATTAATTTATCCCTCATTTAATCACCCACTAAAATAAATAAATAAAATAAAACATGCATATCCATAAATAGATTGTATATTTGCAGCCTTATATAAAAACAACCTCCATAACCTCAGATTACAAATCCATAGTTCAGATTGCAATCCATGAGAACAGCTTAAAAATCACCGAACACAGATTACAGTAAGCGTACCAAAATTAATTCAACAGCTTAAAAAACAAAGTCCTAGAACTTGAATAGCATCTGCCAGAGCCTAGAAGGTCTCCGACAATGGCTAGAAAGTCTCTGACAATGCCTAGAAGGCATTCGACAATGCCTAGAAAGCATTTGACAATGGCTAGAAGGCATTTGACAATGCCTAGAAGGCATTTGACAATGGCTAGAAGGCATTTGACAATGGCTAGAAGGTCTTCGACAATGGCTAGAAGGTCTTCGACAATACCTAGAAAGACTTTGACAATGCCTAGAAGGTCTTCGACAATGGCTAGAAAGACTTCGACCAAACTTTGAAATAAAATGACAATTTATATCACAAAAAAAACAATCAGAAAATCACATATTCAATTAAATAATAAAAAAAACTCACCATGACAAAAAGAGAAAAAGCACGCGAAAACGCCAAACTAAGAGCAAAAGAAGTTATCTTAGTTCCGGCAAACAACACGCTACTTATGGCAATTCTAATCTATGCTACCATCAAAGCACGATTCTTAGCAAATTTAATAAAACTCGAAATAGCCAAACAAAAACAAATCATAAACACCCCGGCTATCAGCACCACCAAAGCCGAAAAAAAAGAAAACATGTCCCATCTCATTTGGCTATATGCACTCCGTGCCTCGGTTCAAGCTGGCGAACTCAGTCTAACCGAACTCCAAATATCCCTTTCCGAACCGGAAGCATATATAGGTAATGCAGATGACACTTTGGCAATCGAACGAGCCAAAAAACATCTAACCCTTATGCAAAATGCAGCCCTCACTATCCTCATACCCGCCGACCTCCTCGAAATGCAAGCTGCTATAGATTTATTTGAAGGTAAAAAAACAGCTCCTCAACTTGCCATAGACGAAAAAAAATCCTACGGAACAGCCAAAATTCCGGATATCCTTCACGATCTCGATAACGACACCGACGCCATCGGCAAGCTAATCCATTCATTTTCAATGCCGTTTTCCACTTATTGGGACGAAGCCAACAAAATCGGCACCCCCGAAGGTATGCGTCATTACTCCGCCATCTTCAAAGTCACCGATTCCATCACCGCAGGACCCATTCCTAAAGTACAAGTCACCGCTTACAATGGCGAAACAACCATTGTCAAATTCTGTTCCGAAAAAGGTTATGCACGCTTTCCGAGCATGGAATCAGGTAATTGGAACTTCAAAATCGAAATTAACACCTACCTGCCCAACACGCTAACAAACCTCGGCATTGACGATAACCACATCGAAAACCACAAAATCAAACTCGTCAAAATCCAACCTCTACCTCCCACCGATGATGACACTCCTCCTCTTTCAACATCCCCGCCAACCGACCAAAACCCCTCCCAACTCAACACCTAAATAAATACATTATAACATATATCTACAAAAAGGCTTGCCCATAAGTAAGCCTTTTTTATTATCATCACTACAACTTGAATCGATAAAAAATAAGGTTTAGAAGGTATTGCCTATGCAACTAAGGTTGAAGAAATCCGCAAGAAGGTTATTAATTCAATATTTCGCACTTAAAGGGGCTATCTCTAAATTCAATGACTATCAATGACCAATAATGCCCATAAATGACTACCCAATGACCAAATGACCACCAAATGACCCTTAATGACCCTTAATGACCATTAATGACCTCCAAAATGACCATCAATGACCACCTAATGACAATAAATGACCACCCAATGACCCCAAAATGACCATTAATGACCTCCAAATGACCTAATGACCTAAACCTGTACCGCACAAGGAGTGTCGGGATGACCTTCCAACCGAAACCACCCCCGTATCTTTTCCAAATCTTCCACCGTGCTGATGCGCGATTTGAATTCGTTGGTATGGGGGTTGTAGTCGTAATCCTTTGCCCATTCGGTGTAATGTTTCACGAGTTGGGCGATAGCGTCTATCACAAAAATCAGTTCGGTGTTGGTCATCGTAGGATGAAGGGAGAGGCGAATCCAACCGGGTTTCTCTGATAGGTCGCCGTGGGTTATTTTCGAGGTGATGTCTTGCGATTTCTGATAGGTGACGTCCAACAGGAAATGTCCGTAGGTGCCTGCGCAGGCGCAACCGCCGCGCACTTGTATGCCAAAGCGGTCGTTTAGGAGTTTCACCGCTAGGTTATAATGTATGCCGTCGAGATAAAAGGAAATGACACCAAGCCTATCTTGAACGTTATCGGCAAGGATGTGTATGCCGGGAATCTTAGGCATGCGCTCGAAGGCTATTGCCAACAACTCTTCCTCTCGTTTCATCATGTTGGCGGTGCCCATCTGATTTTTCAAATCTATACACAAAGCGATGCGGATGGCTTGCAAAAAGCCCGGGGTGCCTCCGTCTTCGCGGGCTTCTATATCGTCCAAGTATTTATATTCGCCCCAAGGGTTGGTCCAATCCACCGTGCCGCCACCGGGTTGGTCGGGTGCATGATTGGGATAGAGCGCTGAGTCGAAAATCAACACGCCTGAACTGCCGGGACCTCCCAAAAACTTGTGTGGCGAAAAGAAAATAGCGTCCAACTTTTCCTGCGGATCTTCGGGATGCATATTGATGTCCATATAGGGCGCCGAAGCAGCAAAGTCCACAAAACAAACGCCACCGTATTGATGCATTAACTTCGCCATCTGATGATAGGGCGTGGCAACCCCGGTTACGTTGGAGCAGGCGGTGAACGAACCTATCTTCACCTTACGGTCTTTGTAGCGCTCCAATTCCTCGTTCAGTTGGTCTAAATCCACCAAGAGATGAGCATCAGGTTTAATCAGCACCACGTCGGCGGAGGTTTCGTACCACGAAGTGTGATTGGAATGATGTTCCATGTGGGTGATAAACACCACGGGTTTTTCGCATTTCTTGGGGCAGCGACTTTCGATGAGCAGTTGACAATTGCGCAAGCCCAAGATGCGCTGCAGTTTGTTGATAACGGATGTCATGCCTGTGCCCGAAGTGATAATCACGTCGTTTTTGTCGGCATGCACATGTTCTTTGATGATGCGTTGTGCAAGATGATAGGCGTTGGTCATGCGGGTGCCGGTCTCGCTCGTTTCGGTGTGAGTGTTGCCGATGAAAGGACCAAACTCCTCGGTGATTTTTTGTTCGATGGGTCGGTAAAGGCGTCCGCTTGCCACCCAATCGGCATAGATCATGGTGACGCTGCCGTAGGGCGTATCAAAAACTTGGTCGTTGCCAACGATATGCTCTTTGAAGGGGGCGAAATATTTTTCGAGTTCGGTCATGTGTGTTGTATTGATGGCGCAAAATTAAGCATTCGCGACATATCTTAAACAAAATAGGAAAGAAATTTATATGTATAAGTCCTTTTCGTAAAGGTTGAATTCAAGATATACCACAAAGACACAAGGACACAAAGGGTCACAAAGCATTGTTTCCCTTAGCTAAAACTTGGATAAACTTCGTGTGTCTTTGAGTCTTCGTGTCTTTGTGTTTACGTTTTGACTCTTCGCGATTGTCGCAATGTGTCTATTTTTACAGAAAATACTTCGAGCAGTTCGTGTTTAATAGACTTGGAGTTACACTATCTTGAAATCTTTTTTGCAGTTAATCAAATCGGCACAACTGATGCATGCCCGTTTGATGATGGTGTAGTCGAGCAGTTCGATATCCGTGCTGTAATAGCCTTCTTTGACGGGCTCGTCGCGCATCAAATCGGTGCTCAAATACTTTTTGTTGTTATCAGAAAACACGGTGGCGACTACCGCATCTTTTCCCAATTTGTTTTGAACGATGACGGCGCCTATCAAATTGGTTCCCGACGAGATGCCTACCGCCAAACCTAGTTGCGAAGCCAATTTCTGTGCCATGATAATAGAATCCCCATCCGACACCATGATAACCTCGTCGAGGGTATCCAATTTCAATATCTGTGGAATGAATTCATCGGAGATGCCTTGGATACGATGGTTTCCTACTTTGCAGCCCGTGGTGAGGGTGGGCGATTCCAAGGGCTCTATAGCGTGAAGTTTGATGTTCGGATTGATGGTGCGCAGATAATTCCCCACACCCATGATGGTGCCCCCTGTGCCCACGCCTGCCACAAAAGCATCGGGCATTACATCAGCGGATAGCAACTGATGATATATCTCAGGACCTGTGGTGGCTTCGTGTGCCTTCACATTGTTTTCGTTTTCGAACTGACGGGGAAGAAAAATATTGGGTTCGCGAGCGGCAATCTCTTCGGTGATGCGGATGCTGCCCAAAAAGCCTCCCTCTGCTTTCGACACGGGAATGATAGTAGCGCCCAAACTACGGATAATATCCACCCGCTCTTTGCTCATCCAATCAGGCATCACGATGCTCACCTTATGTCCTAGGGATTTGCCGATAGCCGAAAAGGCAATGCCTGTGTTGCCACTCGTAGCTTCTACGATGGTGTCGCCTTTCTTTATTTTGCCCGTTTGATACGCATTTTGCAAGATATAAAGTGCCATGCGGTCTTTGATACTGCCCGTGATGTTAAACTGTTCCACCTTGGCATATACCTGACGCAACTCGCCCTTATAGGTGAAACGGATGACCACCATGGGTGAGTTGCCCACGATGCGCCAAAGCTCTTTAATCTTTTCCGATAAATCTTTATCCTGAATGTTGTTATACATGGTGCAAACGTATTAGTTGGTTTGATGTTCTTTGCTAATTCGGCTGCAAATATAATTCATTTTATCTTTTCAGAGATACTTTTCAAGAAAACATTTTTCATTCGCAACCATCGAGCCAACATCAAAAACCACAAAGAAAAGAATTACCACGAAGACACAAGGACACAAAGCGACACAAAGTACTACTACATCGAATAAGACACTTTTTAAAACTTCGTGTTTCTTAGAGTCTTCGTGTCTTTGTGGTTAGATTAGGACTTTTCTTAGTGGGATCATCATTCCGCCTTATTGGTCGGGTGTTTCGTTGGGGTCTTCACTCTTACCGATTTTCTTCAAGAAGTCTTTCTTTCGCTTTTCGGTGGCAATGATAAAAGCATACTGCGGTTGCTTGTCTTCCGCTTTCTGTATGTTTTTGTTGTCTTCCATAGCTTTTTTAATCGCATCGTTATAGTCTTTGCGCGACGAAATTGACTGAAGCTTGTTCATCTGATAGTTGAAATAGTACCAATCATCGCCAATTTTGAAGTACATATTGAGAATATTGCCGCTACGTTTGTGAGCCACTTCAATGAATCCATCAACATATTTGTTGAGTTGTTTGTCGCCTATCATGGCAATGCCAATCGGTCCGTCGGAAACGAAAGAGCGCGACTTCTCATTCCAAACAAACTTCACGTCAGAGAGAACAATCGTGTGTGAAAGCTCATCAGGGATGTTCTTAAACTTACCCGACAGACTCAATTGCTTCATCAACTCATCGGCTTTCTTATTGCCCAACATAAAACGCATCGCATTGAAGAATTTATCGCTTCCCGGGTCAGCGGCTTCCAAACCTGCGTTCTCCGAAATGGATTTGGTCCATATCTCCGTAGCAGTTTTATCGAAGAAGAAATCTATATTGGCTATCAAATCGAAATTCGTTGTCCCCGTAGTCATATTCAACTCGGCGGTTCCATAAGACTCATACTTCACCCGACCTAACTCCGCACCCATATTGACTTTGCCCTCGCCAAAAATCATACATCTCTTTCTATCTAGATAGATGTAGTTTTCCGCTTTGATATCCTTGGAGGACGAATCTATCTCCGGTCCGACGTAATAGCGTTCCGCAGCCTTGTCATACGTTAACTTGCCTTGCGCACTGATGACATCGAAATCGTCAAAGCGTTTTTTGTGTTGCAAGAAGGCAGGATAGACCAAGGTAGAGTCATCACCCATATACAATCCCAAACCGACGAAATCGCCTATGGTACCCTTCACGTATTCGCGGGGTTTGTCCGAAACGGGAATGGCAACATTCTTAGGGTCTATGTCAGCCGTGAAGCGCAACCATTTTCTCTTGACGGTGTCGCAGTCGTGCTTGATGCGCGTTCCCCCATCGAAGTTGAGGAATTCTTTATCCGCATAGAGATACGTCTTTCCCACGAAACCAAAGAAAGGACTCAGGGTGAAGTTTGCTTGTTCGTTCACGTCGCCTACTCCGTATGTCTGCCCTAGTGAGTCCACCTTAATCATGTTCAGATATATCTTCTGACGGGTATCCATTTCATCAACATAATCATAAGTACCCATGCCGGAGTATTTCTTTTTGGAGACGATATCTGCGGTAGCGTCATAAATATAATGGTTTTTCGAGTCGGTGTTGACGATAATCTTGCAGTTCTTTAGCGGTAACATCTCGGCTTTTTTCAAAACGGTGATACGTCCCGAGTCAGGATAGATGGCGGCATCTGCAACCTTGATGATGGGAACGTCGCTCGCATAGATGATATTTTCGTTGAGGTTATACATCGCGTCGGGCGCATAGAAATTCAGCGAATCCTGTGCGGCATGTTCGGAAACGAAGCGCGATTTTGTCAAATCCTCATCAATCAATTCCTTTCTCGATTTGGTTTTCAGATAAACCAACTCTTGTTTCATACTGCTTTGGAACTTCAACAAATCTTTATCCATATACCAATCGAAATTATACAGATAGCAAGCATAATTGTTGAAAGGGAAAGTGATTTTCGAGTTCTCGTCATTGGATTTGAACTTGCCCAATTGCTTGTTGAAGTCTATATTTACATTGAAGTTATCGGTCTGAAGCACCAAATCGCTCAGGTCAGGCGTCTTGAACTTCACCCGTGTGGTATCGGACGTGAAGGTGTGATGTTTCAGGTTGTATTCATTGGAAAGCATCTCCACTTTTCCGAAAATCATCGTGCCTGCGGCAGATAATCCCGTAGGTTTTAGGCTAAGCGACCCGTGCATAATGGCTTTGGACGAGAACAAATCGAAAGGCTTCGACTTTTGTTTCACATCCATGATGTCTTTATAGGGGAACCATTTGACGGAAACATCTTCGGTGTAAACGGCAGGATATTCCACCGCGGTGGCTTTCTCTTGTATGGTATATTTATACGCTTCCGCCCATAAGGAATCGGGGAAGAACACGAAGTCTTTGGAATAGGTCATGGAGGTTAGATATTTCAGCGACCCTTGTCCGAGGAAGCCTCTATAGCTTAAGTCAACAATAGAGTCGTATCTGCCTTTGCCGCCATAGGCAGGGAATCCGCCCGCAGGAGTTTTGATAACAAATCCCAAGGAATAGTCAGGCTGAACGGTGAGCGGCTCCACGATGTCGGGGAAAATGCCTGCCGAAACCAAGTAACCGTTAAACTGTTTCTTCTCGCTGTTATAAGAGTCGAGGCTATCGATACGGAAGGGCTGCAATCGGAAATAGAAACGGTCGCGGGTGTAAACCTTCTTAAAGATAAAAGATTTGTCGTAATAGACATAGGCATCCTTGTTGCTGATAAAGGAAGGGTAGGAGGGGAAAGGCTTTAAACCCGACTTGTTGTTGGGATGGTCGATGAGCATCTCGCCGTTGAGGTCTTCGATGGCGGTACGCACCTTCACCAAAGGATGATGCCCGTACAAGTCCACGGGTTGCGAGCGGTCTTGTACCTTAAAGCTCATGGAGTCCACCATCGTCATATCGAACTTAAACTTATCATAGCTGAAGGCAAACTTCTTCCCATAGAAGTCGAACAAACCCGCGTGGATTCTTCCGTCAACGATGAAGTCGCGATTCTTTTTCAGGATAACTTCTTGCTCATAGGGCTCGACGAACACCGATTGGGAATCGCTCAGATAGACACGCGCCACGCCCCGAAGCTTCAACTCGAAGTTCAATAGGTTGAGCGTCGCGTTGGGTTGGGAAGAAATCACGGAGTTAAACTGAATCACGTCGTAGTCCGTCTTGCCGTTCTTGGCGTTTATATAATTATAGATGCGGTCTTTCAACGTCACCAATCCGCTTTCAATACTATAGATGATGAATCCCTTTTCGGCGAAGTTGAGAAGCATCACCTGTATCTGCGAACGCGCCACCTTCATCTTGTTGATGATATCATCTTCGGTGATAGTCTTACTGCCTTTCGCATCGGCGATTCTTTTCAGCTCAATGAGGGGATGGGTGTCGTCCAATCCGCGAAGCTTTTCCCATCTATATTCACTGTAATAGTTATCAGACTCAAAGTTGGCGGCGCTTTCGCTTGTGATGCCTTTGATGAAGGTGAAATCGAGTTTGGGTTGGTCGAGTTTCCAATACAAAGCTTCCACATACATATCAATTTTGTGATAGGTATTGAAATAGGGGCTTTTGGAGATGCCGTTATTCTCACGGATGAGGCTCAGTTCGCGATTCTCGTTGCTGTATTTCATATTCACACCCGCATGAGTGATAGAGTCTTTGTCCACATAGATAACCACCGCGGTCAAATCGGAACCTATCATATTCTTTCGCATGATGAACTCTTTGGAACTGAGTTTCACGAAACATTTATTGTCTTTTTTGAAGTAGAGAAAGGCTTTGCGGTCTTTGCCTCCCATACCCATCAGCTTGGGTCCGTATTGCGCGAAGCCGCCTTCGTAATCAATGTCTTTGAAGATGTCTTTCAACTCCAATCTATCGTCGAAAGACGTGAAGCGAGGATAAGACACACGGTCGGCACCCACATCCGCCAAGGCTTTTTCCTCTAACTTACCGTACAAGGGGCGTTGGAAGAGGTTTTTATTGTAAAAGGTAACGGTGTCCACGTCATACTCCGACTTGCTTAGCTGAATGGCGTATTTCTTATGGATTTCCGCAAAGACTTCTTCCTGTGGCAAACCCGCCCGTGTCCAATTCACCAAGCCGTTTTTCCCTATCCATGTGTTGGTGGTGGGATAGAAGCGTCCTTGTGTGTTATAAATGGTGGTGGAGTCGTTCTTTTTCACGCAGGTTAGGTCTAAAGAAGGAAATTCAAAGTAGGGGACGGAGTCGTATTTGAAAGTGTAGTCGGCGGAATTGGATTTCCAAACGGTGAGTTGGGTTTCATAGAGCTCAGTTTTGGTCAACAGGAGGTTGGTGGATTCGAGCAGCGCCATAAATCGGATGTTGTTGGTCATGGCGGCGAGTTTGCGAAGGCAGACATGCCAAGAGTCGTAGCTGTTTTCATCTAACTTAGATTTGAAAAAGTTAATCTCGGCGCGCAAATATTGTTCGTAGTTGGGATAAGTCTTCATCTTGCGTTTCAGCATGACGTTGCACATGGAGTAGATGGAATCCTTGGTGTCTTTGGTGAATTTGTTGGTCATCCATAAGTCGGTGAACTCGGTCATCAGGTCTTTGCCTAAGTCTTTTTGTTCTTTGGATGAAACGGCTTGGAATAGGTCGGTGAGTTCTTTCAAAAAAGGCTCGCTGTCTTTCGAGAAGACTTTCAATGTTTGGGAAAAACTCTGCGAAGCAAAAAGAAAAGAAAAGAAGAGAAGTATAAAATATCGTTTTTTCATCATTCAGTATTAATCAATCATATTATTTAACCACGGAGACACAGAGAACACTAAGAAGCACTAAGCAACAGAAATCAACAAAATCGTATTAGATTTTTATTGCTGAACAAATAGCGCAGCGCACCACTCATTCCTCACCAAATAACGCTCAAAATGAAGTTCAAATTGTGCTGCCTTCTGTTTTATTGCGGGCAAATCGCTTTCGTAAAAGCCGCTCAGCAGGAGCAATCCCTTTGTTTTTAGTACGGAGGCATAAGCGGGGATGTCGTTTAGGAGGATGTTGCGGTTGATGTTGGCTAGGATGATGTCGAAAGCTTGGTTCGTCAGGAGGGAGGCGTCGCCTAGGAGGACTTTTATGGCATCGGCGTCGTTTTTTTTGATGTTCTCTAAGGAATTATTGTAAGCCCATTCGTCGTTATCAATGGCGAGGATGGGTTTTGCGCCCATCTTGTGTGCTAAAATGGCTAAGATGGCGGTGCCACAGCCCATGTCGAGCAGGGATAGGTCGTTGATAGTGTGCTCCAAGAGAAGCTTCGCCATCAGATGGGTGGTTTCGTGGTGGCCTGTGCCAAAGGACATCTTGGGTTCGATGATGATTTCGTGCAGAAACCCTTCCTTGGCGGGATGAAACGGAGCGCGGATATACAAAAGCTTATCAATTTCTACGGCTTCGAAATTGCTTTCCCACAAAGCGTTCCAATTTTGGTCGGGTATGACTTTGATGCTATAATTTATGTGTATCTCTGCGTTCTTAAATATATCCAACATAGAAAAAAACGTCTCGTTGAAGTCTTTTTCGGGGATGTATGCCTCAAATCCGTTGGCGCGTTCCACGAAACTCTCGAAGCCGAAATCGGACAAGGCAGCCATCACGATTTCTATGTTACGCGGCGGGAATATATCGCAAGTCAGTTCTATATATGTCATCTTGGTTTAATAAAGTGATTCGATAATCTTCTGAAAATCGGCTGCGTTGAGCGATGCGCCGCCAATCAGCCCGCCGTCTATGTCATTTTTGGAGAACAATTCGCGAGCATTCTCGGCATTACAGCTTCCGCCATAGAGGATAGAGGTGTTCTGCGCAGTTTTTTCGCTATAGTTGGCAAAGATTTCGCTGCGGATAAACTGATGCATCCTATCCGCCTGAATGGGGCTCGCGGTCTTGCCTGTGCCTATCGCCCACACGGGTTCGTAGGCGATAACCACGTTGGCGAAATCGGTTTCGGGCAGATGGAAAACCGAATTTTTGAGCTGATTTTGGATGACATGAAAGTGGCGATCTTCCAAGCGTTCGTCCAACGACTCGCCCACGCAAAAGATAGGGCGAAGGTCATATTCCAATGCCATATCCACCTTTTTCAACAGGGTATTGTCGTCTTCCTGAAAATAATTCCGACGTTCAGAATGTCCGATGATGACATATTCTGTGCCGATACTCTGCAACATTTCGGCAGAGATTTCGCCCGTGAAGGCGCCTTTGCGTTCGGTGTAACAATTTTGGGCTGCCAAAGCCAAATGCGGCACATTGCGCGTGATATAGAGCGCTTCGTAGAGATAAACATAAGGCAACGCCAACACCACCATGATGTTTTCATCCGAAAAACGCAGACGCTTCTCCATGATGTAATCGCTAACTTGCTCAATCAGTTGCACCGCCTCGGGCAAGGTCTTGTTCATTTTCCAATTGGCGGCTATAATTTTTTGTTTCATGTTACATTATTCTTGTTAAGAAAGGGGTGAAACACAAAAATACATATTTAGTGATATATGGGCGAAGTTTTTTTTGATTTTGGTGATATTTTTTTTCTCTTTGGAAGAAACGTTCCGATTAATAGTGTGATTTTTTTAACTTGAATGATGACCGCCGCCAATTGAATGGTGATCGCCGCAACTTGAATGATGACCGCCGCAACTTGAATGATGACCGCCGCAACTTGAATGATGACCGCCGCAACTTGAATGGTGACCGCCCAAGCTGTTATTTTACCTTATCAAGCTCGAATAATGACTGTGATAACAAGATAAAGATTGCGCCAAGCATCACAAGAGACTTCGGTAAATTAGTGGTTTTCGATGAAAGGCGGATGGGGCTACCCCTTTTTTTGTTTATTGGACTTCCATTTTATGATGATGCCAAATGGGATTTCGGTAGAGACGCGGCACGCCGCGTCTGTCCACGCAACGAATTTGGCAGAGACGTAAAATTTTGCGTCTCTACGGGCATCAAATGCCTATTCCTATCTTTTTTTTTATTTTTTCGAATCAATGATTTCGAAATGCACCGTGAGGCTTACGCCTTTTTGGTCCACCAAAGTCATCACGTGGGCTCCGGCAGCGGGATTCAGGGCGAGATGATGGAAATCGGTGGTGGCGCCCACGAAAGTGTTATCTAAATACCAATAAATCTTGGTGCCGACCGTGTTATGCGCCGCCTTGAACACCACTTTCTCCCTTGCGCCATTCAAATCCACGGGGAGGTAAATCCTACTGTTATCTTTGGGATAAATCATCTCGATGGAGTTTACGGCATTGTCCGTTGGGATGCAGTCTTTGCGATAGGGGGGCAGCATTTTGTAGAAAGGATTTTTGGTTTTGTAGAAATATTCCATCACGGGCGGCAACACGAACCACTTTTCGTAGCGCATGTTCGACACACTCTCGCAGTTGGAATTCACACGCCACAAGCCGCTTGGGTCTAACAACACGATTTGATGGTAAGGGCAGCCCCCGGTTTTGGCACCCGACTTGGGCACCCAAACGGTGTCCACATCTTCACAGAGAGCGGTAGCTTTGTAGCCGCTGGCGCGACACACGGGCAACTGAATCATGTCGTCGAAAGGCGCATCGAACCATCCGTGAGGCTTCAACGACTTGAAGATTTCGAGCATGATAGGCGCGGCATACGTCAAACCCGTCATGCCCGGACGACCTTCCCCGTCGGAATTGCCTGCCCAAACCGCCACCACATAATTGGGATTGCAGCCTATCGCCCAAGCGTCGCGGCTTCCGTAACTCGTGCCCGTCTTCCACGCTATCTTGGCTGAGGAAGAGAATTGCTGCCACTCGGCATCCTCATCGGGACGCGACACCTCGTTCATCGCCTCCAAGGCAAACCAAATGGAAGCCGCGCTCAAGTAAGAAGAGC
Organism: uncultured bacterium; assembly: GCA_903862465.1. Classification (GTDB taxonomy): domain Bacteria; phylum Bacteroidota; class Bacteroidia; order Bacteroidales; family CAIWKO01; genus CAIWKO01. Next base: position 21,107 of record CAIOYH010000198.1, read on the forward strand.
GGTCGGAACCCGAAGGCTTGCGATGCTTTTCCGTGAAGAGATAATTGGGTGGGTGAAAGTCGTCTTTGTTATAGCGAGAATCCATGCCGCGATAGTGATTCAAGGTGCGCGCCATGCTTGCGTAAGCTCCCGCCAAGTCCCACAAGTTGGCTTCTGCGCCTCCCAAGATGATGGCTAAGCCGTAGTGGGAAGGGGGTTTGTTGAGCGTGGTCAATCCTACCTTTTTTAATATATAGTTGAAACGGTTGATGCCATACGCTTGCAGCATCTTGACGGCGGGCACGTTCAACGAGCGCGCCAAAGCCTTTTTGGCAGGCACCGCACCGTCATATGACAGGCTGTAATTCTCGGGGATGAAGCTGCCCAACTGTATGGGGATGTCTGCCACCAAAGTGTTGGGCAGGATTTGCCCATCGTTCAGCATGGCTGCGTAAAGAAAAGGTTTCAAAATGCTTCCCGTCGAGCGGGATGCGGTAATCAAATCCACGTCGCAGCCAAATTCGGGATGATTTTCTTCGGATGTGTTGCCGATATAGGCTATCACATTGCCCGTTTCCACATCCAAAATCAAGGCGGCGGCATTGTTCACCTTGTTTGCCTTTTGCTTTTCGTGATATCTATCAATGATATCTTTGGAAATGTCTTGCACCGCCACGTCTAAGGTGGTCTTGATGCGCATGCCCTTATAGCCGTCTTTGATAGCCCTATCCAACAGATGGGTTGACAATTGCGGCAGGGGGAAAGGCTTGCCGGGAAGAGGCTCATTGGTAGCCAACCACAATTGATCGTCGCCGATAAGCTTGTATTTGTTGAGCTGAGCGAGCAATCGGTCTCTCTTGGCTTTCAGTTTCTCTTGATTTTTTCCGGGGAAGATAAGCGAGGGACTGTTGGGCAAAACCGCCAAAGTGGCTGCCTCTGCCCACGACAGCTTCTCCGAACTCTTCCCGAAATAGCGCCAAGAAGCCGCTTCCAAACCCACAACATTCCCCCCGAAAGGCGCATTGGCAGCATACAAAGCGAGAATTTCCTTTTTGGAATAGGTTAATTCTAAGCGAAATGCCAAATACGTCTCAATCATCTTCTCAAAAACTGTCCGCGATTGTCCTTTTCGCGCCAAGCGTATCACCTGCATGGTGAGGGTGCTGCCTCCGGCGATGATTTTTCCGGCTTTCACATCACGATAAACAGCTTTCGCGATAGAAAGTGGATTCACCCCGTTGTGAAAATAAAAATATTTATCTTCGAATAAAATAATTGCCTTTTCAAATTTATATGGGATTATATCATTAGCGGGAAACCTCCATTGACCATCGTCAGCAATACGAGCACCCATCAAATTGCCGCTACGGTCTTCAATAACAGTGGAACACGGATCGTGAAATAGGGGAGATGGCAGGGAAATTAAGAACACCAAAACGAACAAAAATGCAGCAAAAAGCCATCCGTTTTTGCGGATAAAAACAGCGATTTGATATTTTGTGAAAAAAAATTTCATGGGTGCACCAAGTTATTTGCCGAAAATTACGTTATAATAACAAAGATAGAAAAAAATAATTGCAAAGGGTCTAAAATTTTGTGTGGAAAACTTTTTTTGAGCACAAAATGCGGCATTGAAATTAAATGTGTATATTTGCATTGTTCACAATAATAAATCATCTTTAAAATTAAAAAGTATGAGAACATCTACATTTGTAAAAGCAGTAAAATCATTGATTGCGGTAGTATTATTTTCCGTTATCACCCTAGAGTCTAAAGCACAACTAACGGTCAGCACCGCGATGACACCGCAGCAATTGGTGCAAAATGTGTTGGTAGGTACAGGCGTAACGGTAACTAACATTACATACACGGGTATGGCAGGGTCCATTGGCAGATTTTCCACAGGCGGCACACCAACCAACTTAGGTCTAGGTACGGGCATCATCATGTCCACAGGCTTGGTGAATGGCACAACGCCGACTAGCATACCGCCTGCGATAGGCTGTCCTGCCACCAACTTTGAATCGTCAGTCACCAACTCGGCTTCGGATGTCAACCTTCAGGCTTTGGTAACCCAAACCGTTTCGGACGCTTGTGTGTTGCAATTTGATTTTTTGCCCTTAGCGGACACTATAAAATTCAGATATGTTTTTGCTTCGGAAGAATATCCTGAGTTTGTTTGTTCCACATTTAATGATGTTTTCGGATTCTTTGTGTCAGGAGCGAATCCTGCCGGAGGAAATTATGTAGCGAAAAATATTGCCTTGATTCCGGGAACAATTTTACCGGTTGCTATCAATTCGGTCAATGGAGGTCCCGGGTCCGGATATACGGCGAGTGGTTGTATTTCTACAGCTTATGGTGCCTATTATACTGACAATTCGAGTGGCACTAGTATTGTTTTCGATGGCTTCACACATGTGCTGACAGCATGGTGCAGGGTAATCCCTTGCACAAACTATCATATAAAATTAGCCATTGGGGATTGCGGCGATGAGTCGTATGATTCCGGTGTTTTTCTAGAGGCAAACAGTTTCTCGACAAGTGCTGTAACGATTAATACAACCTATACATCACCAAATGTGTCTTTAACCAATGCGGTAGAAGGGTGTAACGATGCCATAATTAATTTTAGTTTGAGTAATCCGGCAACCTCGCCTTATACCATTACCTATACCATTGCGGGTACTGCCACCAATGGTGTGGATTATACTACCATTCCAACAAGTGTTACGATTCCCGTCGGTCAGACTACGACAAGTTTGACGATTCACCCATTAACGGATGCCCTTCCTGAAGGAACAGAAACGGTTATATTGACTTTCCAAACGAGTATCTGCGGAGGAACAAATACGAGTACAATAAATATTTTGAACAATAATCCTTTGACAGTTTCCTCAAGTGTTGACACTTTGATTTGTAATGGTACGGCACATCTTTCCGTGTTTCCTTTGGGAGGGATAACGCCTTACACATATCTTTGGAGCAATGGCGCAGGAACCACTGCTAGTGTGAATGTCTCCCCAGTGGCAACCACAAACTATTTTGTGACAGTCACGGATTTATGTGGTTCTACAGCAACACAAAATGTGTTGGTAACGGTTGGCTTCAGCAATGCCAATGCCGGTCTTGATGCAACGATTTGCGCGGGGCAATCCACTACTTTGACAGCATCGGGCGGGACAAATTATCTTTGGAATACGGGAGCCACTACTCCATCCATTACAGTTTCGCCACCAAACACAACAAGCTATTGGGTGACTGCCGTGGACAATTGTCCGACGATGGATACCGTACAAGTTATTGTGAATCCAAACCCTGTATTAACCTTTACCCCCGCGAGTGCTTCCATTTGTTTGGGGACTTCAATTTCTTTAGATTGTAGTGGTGCGACTACCTACGTATGGACTCCTAGTACAACTCTTACACCAGCCACAGGGTCTCCTGTAACCGCTACACCCACGGGAAATACTACTTATACCGTTGTGGGGACAACACTTGGTTGCACAGGGACGGGCACGGTAAATGTCGCGATTAATCCTGATTTAGTATTATCGGTGACTCCCCCTGCTCCGGCAATTTGCAATGGGTCTTCCGTTAGTTTGACTGCCTCAGGAGCTGACACCTATGTGTGGGCACCAAGTGGTACCTTATCAGCAGGAACCGGAACTTCTGTTATTGCCTCGCCAAGCATAACGACGACGTATCAAGTGGTTGGTACGAATGCGGCAGGATGTACAGGCGCTACTGATGTTACCGTTATTGCAACAATGGGTCCTGTCATTTCTATCACTGCAAATCCCAATCCTATATGTATTGGTGATACGAGTCAACTTATGTGTAATGGTGCAGCCCAGAATTATGTGTGGACACCTACAACAACGCTGACAAATGCAACAGGGCAGATTACACATGCCTTTCCAACCGTCAACACTACTTATACGGTTGTGGCAGATAACAGTGGTTGCATTAGTACTGCCGAATATACTTTGAATGTTAGTCCCTTGCCTACGGTAGATTTTTCGGCAGATATTCGTGAAGGCTGTCAAGGTCTTTTGGTTAATTTTCAAGATTTGACCACACCCGCGGTAAATCAATGGTATTGGACTTTTGGGGATAATGTGACCTATGGTGGGTTCTCGTATCTTCAAAATCCAGCGCATTATTTTGAGAACGTAGGCACCTATGATGTAACCTTGTCTGTTATTAGTAGCGCCGGCTGCAAGATGTCACTAACAAAACCCGGATATATTGTTACGCACGCAGTTCCAACTGCAGACTTTTCTGTCACTCCCGATATTGTAAACGAGTTGGATGCTTTAGTTTGGTTCACCGACCAATCCTCAGGGGCAAGCGTCTGGAATTGGAACTTTGGAGAACTTAATGTGATAGGCAATACGTCTTCCGTAGAGAATCCAACACATTTATATGCCGACACCGGCAACTATTATCCTGTCCTTATAGTGTTCTCTGATTATGGATGTTCAGATACCGTCACGCGTCATGTTTATGTTGAACCGAACTTTGCTTTCTATGCTCCGAATGCGTTTACACCTAATAATGATGAGAAAAATCAAATCTTTGCTCCTAAGGGAGAAGGCATAAATGCTGAAACTTATGAAATACGTATTTATGATCGATGGGGTAAACAAATTTTTAATTCTCGAGATATGGCTGAAGGTTGGAATGGAAAAGTGGGCAACAAAGAGCCTGTTGAAGGCGTGTATAATTGGTACATTTCCTTCTATGACATCAACCGAAGGTACCATTCCTATAAAGGCAATGTCGTTCTGGTAAAATAACACGAAAGTCATACTTAGAAATTATTGGAAGGTCTCTTTGCATTGCAAGGAGACTTTTCTTTTTTTGTGAAGAGCAAAAAATAAAACAACAGTTCCGTAAGCCGGGTTCTGTTTTAGTCTATCATTTATCTAGCTGCGTCGTCGCCAACGCAGTCCAACGACCTACCCTCCGGAATTGGGCGGGCAGCCCTCAAACTCCGGTTTATTTGGTCTTTCAACCCATAAGGTTTGCCCTCCCAACACGTCACCGTATCGGGACGTGAGCTCTTACCTCACATTTTCACCCTTTCCGCGACACCGTGGCATCGTGGTGGTTATTTTCTGTGGCACTTGCTGGCTTTCGGTTGCCCGAAATCCTTCCCGTTAGGAAGTATGGCGCCCTGTGTTGCCCGGACTTTCCTCTTTTCGGGTTGCCCCGAACAGCGATAAACCGAACTGTTGTTTTACGCGGCAAAGGTAGTAAAATTTATGATTGAAGATTTATGATTTTATATTTAGGCTTGGCAATTTGAAATATATGATTAGCGATATGGCAAAAAAAGCGTATTTTTGCAGCCACTTTTTAAATACATTCTGATGAACGAAAAAGTTTTTATTGCGGGTATAGGCATAGTTTCTGCCATTGGCTTCACGGTTGAAGAAACCCTTCAATCCCTGAGAGCAGGTCGCCATGGCGTTGGTTCTATCACCCATCTTGAAACCACATTGAAAGAGCAAATCCCTGCTGCCCAAATCAAGAAGACGAACAACGAACTCAAGCACATGTTGGGCTTGGAGAACAATGAACCTATCACCCGAACTAGTCTTTTCGGTATGTTGGCAGCGCGCGAAGCTTTGACCAACTCCGGTATTGATATTGGAAAATATCGCTGTGGCATTGTGTCGGCAACTTCGGTGGGAGGTATGGATTTGAGTGAACATTTTTATGATGATTTCAATGCCGACCGTGCTCAAGGCGATTTGCTATATGTGAAAGGACACGATTGTGCCGAAAGCACCGAACGTATTGCCAATTTTTTGGGTATCAAAGATTTTATGGCAACCATCAGCACCGCATGTTCTTCTTCGGCAAACTCCATTATGTTTGGTTCGCGCTTGATAAAAAACAATGTGGTGGATATGGTGTTGGCAGGGGGCACCGATTCCCTTACCCGTTTCACCATGAACGGATTTAATACCTTGATGATTTTAGATAAAGAACATTGCAAACCTTTCGATGCAAAACGAGTGGGGTTGAACATGGGCGAAGGTTCAGGCTTTGTGCTGTTGGTCTCTGAAAAAATAGTATCCGAAATACATAAAAACCCTTTAGCCGAAGTGAAAGGTTATGGCAATGCCAACGATGCCTATCATCAAACTGCCTCTTCGCCCGACGGGCAAGGCGCCTACCTCGCCATGACCACTGCCCTCGCCATGAGCGGACTTCATCCCGAAGATATAGATTATATTAATGTTCACGGAACCGGCACCAGCAACAACGATTTGTCGGAAGGCATTGCCATGCAACGTATTTTTGGTGATAAGGTACCCTTGTTTAGTTCTACGAAACCATTCACGGGGCACACCTTGGGTGCGGCGGGCGGCATCGAAGCGGTGTTGTCTGTTTTGGCGATACAACATAATTTGGTGTATCCAAATCTCAACTTCAGCGAGCAGATTCCAGAACTCAACATTTCACCTGTAACACATCTCATAGAGAATGTGAACGTCCGAAATGTGTTGTCCAATTCTTTCGGCTTTGGCGGAAACAACTCCACTTTAATTCTATCAGACTGTTAAACTATGAAAGCATATATAAATTCCCTTTGCGCCATCAGTCCTGCTAATACCTTCGCGGGCGATTTCTCTTTGGTGGCAGAAAACTATCCGAACGATTATCTCACCTGTGTGGAGCCTGACTATAAGGAAATCATCAACCCCAATCTCATCCGACGGATGGGGCGTGTGATTAAGATGGGAGTGGCTGCAAGTCTCAAATGTTTGAAGGATATCGAACTTGCAAATCCCGACGCTATCATCACAGGCACAAGCTTGGGCTGCATAGAGGATACCGAGAAATTCCTCAATCAAATTGTGATTAACAAGGAACAGTTTTTGGCGCCCACTTCTTTCATTCAATCCACCCACAACACCATTGCCGGACAAATTGCCCTGCTGTTAAAATGCAATTCGTATAATTATGCTTATGTGCATCGCAGCTTCTCGTTCGAAAATGCTTTGCTCGACACCCTGATGATGCTCACCGAGCAACCCAATCACAAGATACTTTTGGGCGGAGTGGATGAAATCACGCAGGTTTCCTATACCATCATGCAACGCTTGGGGATATATAAAAGTGTGAAGGATGCCTCTACCGAACTCTTTCGACACAAAACTGAAGGCAGCATCGCCGGAGAAGGTTCTACATTTTTCGTCATGTCGAATACGGCTGACAAGGCTTTTGCCTGCGTCCAGGGTGTGAAAACTTTCTATAAACCTACGGATGATATTGAAGCACAAAACAACATTCTCAGTTTTCTGTCCGAGCATGGTCTTTCGGCGCAAGAGGTGGATGCGGTCATCATGGGCTACAGTGGCGACAGTCGTTATGACAGCGTGTATGATAGCATAACCGAGGCGGTATTTCCCCACAATAACATTTTGTATTATAAACATCTTTCAGGTGACTATTTCACATCTTCGGCTTTTGCGATGTGGGCGGGGGCACAGCTAATCAAAACTCAAACGCTTCCCGAGGCGATGCATTATCGTTTCGTTTCAGCCAAAGCTCTGAAAAATATCTTGATTTATAATCAATATAAAAACTCTGAACATTCCCTAATCCTGCTTTCGGCATGTTAAACTTCAAGCGCACAAGTGTCATCTTCTTGATGATGATACTTTCCCTGAATGTTTTTAATGTCATTTTCGGTATTTCGGGTTGGTGGTACGTCGTGCCCGGGATATTTTTGTTTGCCATGACAGGCATCGGATCCTTCCGCATCGGCATGTCATTTTATTTTGATGTGATTTGCAAGGTGCCTACCACCAACCAAATTGTGTTGACTTTCGATGATGGTCCCGACGAGCGGACCACCCTGAAAGTTCTCGAAGTGTTGAAAAAACATGACGCAAGCGCTACCTTCTTTTGCATCGGAAGCAAAGTTGCCCAATTTCCCGAGGTGGTTGTGCAAACCCATCGCGAAGGGCATATCATCGCTAACCATTCCTATTGTCATAATGATTTCTATGGCTTTTATTCCAAGAAGAAAATCATCGCCGATTTGATGCAGTGCAACCAAATCATCCGCGAGACGATAGGGGAGAAGCCCCGTTTTTTTCGTCCCCCCTTTGGTGTCACCAATCCCAACATGAAACGCGCCCTGCGCAAATTTCCTCTGATTCCCATCGGTTGGAGCCTTAGAACTTTAGACACCGTGAACTCCGATAGGGAAATCCTGATGAAGAAATTGCGCCAAACCAAAGCAGGCGATATCATTCTTTTTCACGACCGCGTGGAACATATCGAAGTGGTGCTCGACGAATTTTTATCTTTTTGCAAACAACAACATTTACAGATAGCACGTTTGGATGAGGTGCTAAATATGCCCGCTTATGAATAAACTATTTTTTGCTGCCATCGCAGCTTCCCTTTTATGGATAAACACCGCGAAAGCCGCTCCTTCGGACACCACCTATCGCGCTCTGAAAGATACCACCGGACTCAAAGTTTTGGTGAACAATTATTCCAAAAACTTGGTCACCTTAGAGAGCAACTTCACCCAACTCAAATACCTCTCTGTACTCACTGAACCCAACGTATCGAAAGGCTATTTCTGTTTCAAGAGTGGGGCCATCCGCTGGGAATATACAGTGCCTTTTGCCTATCTAATCATCATCAACAATAACCGTTTGTTTGTGGTTGACGACAAGAAATCCAACTCCTTCGACCTGTCTGCCTCCAAAGCTTTTATGGCGCTCAACGCCAGTTTGGGCAAAATTATGCAAGGCAATGTGCTGAACGATGCCAAAGATTTTTCGTGCAAATATTTCGAAAACGAAACCACTTACAAACTCATCCTCAGCCCAAAGGACAAAGACCTGAAATCTTTTTTCAATCAGATTGTTATTTATTTTGATAAGATACTCTTCTCCGTTTCCCGCGTGGTGATGATAGAATTGTCGGGCGACCAAACCGACATCGAGTTTCTGAATCGGAAAATAAATGGACCCATCCCCGACGAAAAATTCAACGTAAAATAAATGCCCATGCTATTACTCAACTCCTTTTTTACCATAGCCGACATCGCGCAGCAAGACGAAAAAACTCGCGTAACGGTCGAAATAAATCCCCAACATCCCATCTTCGAAGGACATTTTCCGGGCAATCCCGTGGTGCCGGGCGTATGCCTGATTCAGATGATTCGCGAAACCCTCGAAACTATACATCAAAAGAAATTTCGCCTGACCAAAGCCGACGAAATAAAATTTATGAATATGGTTATCCCTGCGCTAAATCCGAAGTTTACCTTGGAGATTCAGCCACGACTGAAATCTGAAAATCCTTTCGCTTTTAGCATCATTGTTTCAGATGGAACAATTGTTTTTATTAAAATGAAAGTGGACTTTGAGGAGGCGTAAGGCTATCAAGATCCAAGCTCCAAATACCAAATACCAAATACCAAGCCCCAAACCCCAAGATCCAAGCCCCAAGCCCCAAGACTCAAGAAAAACCACAGAGACACAAAGGCACAAAGAAACACTAAGAAGTTCCAACTATAAAACAATTCAACAATAGAACAATCCAACAATAAAACAATAGAACAATTTAACCAATTAACCTAATCAACCAATTAACTAATTCACTCACCCCTTGACCACTAAGCTCCTCCTTCCAGCCATCCAAGTCTCCCTCGAAGCAGGTGCTCAGATTATGCACATCTTCCGCACGAAGATACGCATCAGCATCAAACGCAATCTGACGCCTGTTACGAATGCCGACAAGTTGGCAAATCAGACTATCATCGAAGGTTTGGCTGAGTTTGCTATCCCCATGATAAGCGAGGAAACTAAGGTAGTGCCTTTCGAGGAGCGCGCGCAATGGGATCGCTTTTGGTTGGTGGATCCGCTGGACGGCACCAAGGAATTTATCGCCCATCGGGATGACTTCACGGTCAATATCGCCCTCGTGCATCAGGGTATTCCTGTGATGGGCGTTATTTACGCTCCGGCTTATGATATGTTGTATTTTGCTTCCGCAGAAATAGGTTCTTTTCGCTTGCGCGATGCTGCTCAGGTGGTGGTGGCTAATATCTCCCTGCCAGCGCTCATGGCGGTTTCGGTTCGTTTGCCCGATGCCCAAACCGACATGATGACTTTTGTCGTCAGCCGTTCGCATATCAACCGCGCTACCCAAAAATATCTCGACCTGCAGCCCCATCCCAAGCAGTTTGTGCCCAAGGGCAGTTCCCTAAAACTCTGCGCCATCGCCGAAGGCACAGCCGACGAATATCCCCGCTTTGGACGCACTATGGAATGGGATATTGCTGCCGGAGATGCCATACTGCGCCATGCAGGGGGCAAAGTATTTAATGCCGAAACTAGGCAGCCGTTGCTTTATAACAAACGCGACTTGGCGAACCCGGAGTTTATCGCCTCGCGACGATAGAAATTTTTTAATTTCTAATATCCAAATTCCAAGAGCCAAGAACCAAGACCAAAGTCTTATGCTCAAAGACATATTTTTTTATACTTTCAGACAAGGTGTTTTTTTGACTGACAAACGTATTTTTGCTTGCGCGTTGCTTGTTTTTGCTTCCGCGTTGGAATAATTCCGATTTGCGTTGATTTTTTTGGGTTTCGACAAGGTGTTTTTTTGACTGACAAGGAATATTTTGCTTCCGCGTTGGAATATTGAGCTTCCGCGTTGCAATATGGAGCTCGCGCGTTGGTTACTTTAGCTTCCGCGTTGCTATATGGAGCTTGCGCGTTGGTTTCTTTTGCTTGCGCGTTGTTTACTGAAGCTTCCGCGTTCGTTGTTTTTGCTTACTCGTCGTTATCTTTTTTGCCGACAAAGAATTTTTTGCTTGCGCGTTGTTTGTTTTTTGACCGAAAAGGCTATTTTTTGACTGACAAGGAATCTTTTTGACTGACAAACTGTTTTTTTGACGGACAAGTTTACTTTTTGACTGACAAACTGTTTTTTTGACTGACAAGCTTACTTTTTGATTGACAAACTGTTTTTTTGACTGACAAGCTTACTTTTTGACTGACAAACGATTTTTTTGACTGACAAGGGTGTTTTTTTTGATTTACATTTTTTTTTCTTTGATGAGAGATTTTCAAAAGAAACATTGAGGGAGAAAGTGGTTTATTTTCAAAGTTGCTGTTTTGTTTTTACCTTGTATGGTAAACTATAAAGAACTATTTGAAAATACTTAATTATCAATATTTTTATAATTGACCTTCCAACACTCCCGACACTGTAAGGACTAGACAGGCTCAGGTAGGGGACAGGCTTAAACGAAGCTTTAAAAAGTATCGTTAGGTATGAAAGTCTGGCGGAAAAAACGATTAAACGTTACTTTAAAGTGCCGTAATATTATATAAAAAGACAAAATTTAACCGAATAACAGTGACAAAAAATGATTAGAAAGGACAAAAAAATGTCCACAAATGACTACCAAAAAAAATAAGCATTTACCAAATTAACCATTCAAGCAATGCCTCAGCCACCATTCCCATAAAGTTAAGAATAAATAAAGATTTACCAAAACTTCCGAAGGCTTAAAGTTTCGGAAGTTTTTTTTTGATTTTTTTTTACTTTCAACCAAGTTTTTTGGTCGTTTTGTACGTTATAGATAAATATATAATACGCGTAAGGATATTGGAATGATATTTTACGGGATTGCCACGTGGACAAGACTTTGGCGAATATTGTGTAACTGAATTCTTTTTTTTAGAATTAAAATATTTTGAGATGCAACTGAGCTCCAAAGTTAAAAATCATTAAATTGACAATGATACGTTGATATTTTTTCATTATATATGGTATAAGATTGGAAAAATATCCGTATTTTTGCCTATTATTATTTTTTATAAAAATCAAACATAGTTTAAACAATTATGACAAATAAAATACGATACCCTCAGCTTATGAAAAGAGCATTAAACCTTATCCGAAACAGACAAGTATTTTTAATCAGTTCTGTTTTTTTGCTATTTCTTTTAAGTTCATCACATGTAGATGCACAACTTACTTTTGCTGATAATCCATGCAACGGCACTAATCCTATTCCTACTAATGCCTTAAGCACTACGTGCGGTTATAATACTTATAGTACCGTTGGAATGACCAACACCTTTAACGTCATGCCAAACTTAGGAACTCCAACTTGTGGAAATTTTGTGGGCGGTGATATTTGGTTTGCTGTTACAGTGGGAGCATCAGGAAATGTGGCTGTTAATACACAGGCTATCAACGGAACTAATGGTGGTTTGGCACTTTATACCAACTTAAATTGCAATACCGGTACTGCAACTCAAGTAGCCTGCAACGCTCCGGGGATATGGGGCGGTAGTCCACAACTTTTTGCTAATGGGTTAACTCCAGGCTCTGTTGTTTATATTCGTTTTTGGAATGATTATAGTTGGTGGGTGGGAGCCTCCAATCCGGGGACATTCCAATTGTGTGCGTATAGCCCTACTACTCCTACCAATGATAATCCGTGTACGGCACAACCAATTCCAGTGAATAGTTCATGTATTGTACAGCAATTTACAAATTGGGGATCCACGAATACTACCGTACCCGGACCTCCAACATGTGGTGGTTATCAGGGAATGGATGTTTGGTTTTCAGCAATTGTGCCTGCCAATACCGGGACCATTACGTTCGATGTCAATAATATACCCGGTGGCGGGCAGGATGGTGCTTTGGCTATATATACCGGTCCGAATTGTAATACTTTAACGCAAGTAGCGTGTAATGATGATTACACGGGTTTAGATCCGCTTATCAATTTGAATATTACAGGTTATACTGTTGGCTCTACGATTTGGATACGCTATTGGAATTGGCAAAATAATACACCGGGGATGTTTAATTTATGTGCTTATTATGTAGCTCCTCCGGTTCCTCCTACCAATGATAATCCTTGTTCGCCGGCAATACCTGTTATAGTGAATAACTCATGTATTCCTGTGAATTATACGAATACAGGAGCCACGAATACTACTACGCCGAGTGGTGCAGGATTATGTGGAAGTTATCAGGGAGGCGATGTGTGGTTTACCGCAGTTGTTCCTGCTAATGGTCATCTTATTTTTGATGTAAATAATAATGGAGGCGGAAACGATGGTCAATTGGCAATTTATACAGGCCCGAATTGTAGTACCTTGTCTCAAATAGCCTGCAATGATGATTATGGTGGATCTTTAGACCCATTTATTGATCAGTATGGACTGACTCCCGGATCAACTGTTTGGATACGGTATTGGAATTATGGTGGTTATTCCAACGGGACATTTAATTTTTGTGTTTATAGTCCCGGACCTCCTCCTAATGATGATTGCAGCGGGGCGACTCCTGTAGTTCCAGGGAGTGCTTGTGTGTATATTTCTCCTATACCTACCAATGCATTTGCTACCAACTCACCTGTTCCAAACACTCCACCTTGTGGAAATTATCAGGGTGGTGATGTGTGGTTTACCATTGTAGTGCCGCCATCAGGTCACTTAATATTTGATGTGGGTGGTATTTTGCCCAATCAGGGTGGAGGCACCAATGGTGCTATGGCTTTATATTCGGATTGTGGAATTACGATAATAGATTGTAACAACAATCAAAATGGGGGAAATCTAGATCCATTCTTGGATGAAACAGGGCTTATACCCGGTTCCACAGTTTATTTGCGATATTGGAATTTCGGCTCAGGAACCGGTGCCAACCTTGGTACCTTCAATTTGTGTGTTTACGACCCTACCATGTTGGCGTGTAATGTTGATGCAGGTCAAAATGTGTCCATTTGTCCCGGCGGAAGCACACAATTGAGCGGCTCACAATTTGGGTTTGCCACCTATAATTGGACTCCCACTACAGGCTTAGATAATCCCAACATTCTGACGCCTATTGCCACTCCGGCTGCAACCACCACATATACATTGCAAGTTTCCGGTGGTTCAACTTGTGGAGTAGCCATGACAGATGCTGTTACGGTAACTGTTAATACACCTCCAACGGTAACGGCTGCAACTCCCTTAACGGTCTGTAGTGGTGCCAACTTAACACTAAGCTGCACGCCTTCAGGTTCCACATCTTATACCTATTCTTGGACAGGTCCTAATAGCTACACTGCTCCAATTCAAAATCCTATCCTTGGTAATGCTGTGTATCCAACTTCTACGGGAACTTACACGGTTGTTGTTACTGCTGCTAACGGATGTACGGCTTCTGCCACCACTTCTGTCACGGTGTATCAAAGTCCAACTATAGTAACCAACGCCGCGCCTGCGTCTATTTGCGTCGGGGGCACATCTCAATTAAGCGGAAATATAACGCCATTAATTATAAGCCCGGGAGGTACCTATGTATGGACACCCGCAACAGGTTTAAGCAATGCCAATATTTATAATCCAGTTGCAACACCTCCCCAAGGAACAACAGTTTATACGGTGACAGGTACTACTACCAACAGTTGTACAGCAAGTAGTACTGTCAGTGTACTAGTAAATGCGAATATAAACACTACATTTACGAGTTTGGGACCCTATTGTGTTGGGTCAACCCCAGGCATTTTGCCGCCGAATTCAAACAATTCGCCACCCATATCGGGTACGTGGAATCCTCTGACAATTTCCACTGCTGTGAACGGCGTTTTTAATTTTACGTTTACGCCTACTGCAGGAGTATGTGCTACTCAAGCATTCATGACTGTTACGGTTAATGCGGTGCCTGTTGTTACCATAGATAGTGTGCACAATCAGGTTCATTGCGCCAACGGTAGCGAATCATGGATTTATGTAGCAAGTAGTATTTCAAACCCTATTACTATGTATTCTTGGAATCCTGCTTGGAATCCGGCAGTTTTGCCTGCTTATAGTGGTGTTCCACCCCCTCCGCATTGGATCGTATTCCCAGCTACCACGTCCACCTATACGGTGACGGGAACTTCCGGAGGATGTACCGGTACGGCAAGTACAACCATAACAATTAATCCTGCTCCGGTCATGACTTCACCTCAAAGCACTTCGGTTTGCGGTGGCAGTGCGTTTAGTTATTCTCCAACGGGTTCTACAGTACCTCCCGGTTCTATTTTTACATGGTCAGCTCCCACAGGTACCGGATTTTCGGGCGGAGCAGCGGGAACAGGTACGAGCATCACCGGTACCCTCACCAACACCACCATCAATAATGCAACGGCTGTTTACACGGTAACTTCCACAGGTCCAGGACCTACTTTTTGTCCGGGGAATACGTTTACGGTTAATGTATTGATAACTTCATCCCCCATCATTCCGGCACAGGGTCCGTTCCAATTGTGTAGCGGTACTGCCTATAACGGTACGCCTATAAATAGTAATCCGACTCCCATTGTGCCTTTAGGCACAACGTATGCTTGGTCTGCTCCGGTTATAAATCCTCCTGGAACTATAATAGTTACCGGTAGTTCGCCCGCTGTCGCACCGGGTGCTGCAACCGGACAGGGTTTGATTAACCTGACGCTTACCAACACTTCTACAAGCGTTGCCACCGTCACATATCAAATTACGCCTACTTCAGGAACATGCGTTGGGTTGCCATTCACTTTGATTGCCAATGTGAATCCGATACCGCTTATTCCATCGCAACTTGCTACCGTGTGTAGCGGAGCAAGCTTTACGGTGGCTCCCGTAACGAACCTTCCGAGCACCTTAGTGATACCGGGCACCACTTACAGTTGGGCTGCACCATCGGGCACGGGCTTTACAGGTGGAGCAGCAGGCACGAATGCTGCAAACATCAGCGGAACCTTGACCAATACAACGAATCTTCCCGTTACAGCGACTTATGTAGTAACGCCAACATCTCCTGCACCATGTTCGGGTGCGATTTTTACGGTAACGGTTACTATTAATCCGAAACCCACCATAACACCCATGACTGCAACCGCATGTAGCACATCGCCGTTTACGGTAACTCCTGCAAATGGCACCGATGGCGTGGTCCCTGCTAACACCACTTATAGTTGGTCAGCTCCAACAGTAACAGGAGCAATGACGGGAGGCGCAGCAGGCAGCAATGCTACAAACATTAGTGGCACACTCACCAATCCAACGAACGTACCTCAAACAGCCACCTACACCGTTACCCCAACTTCGCCGATATTAATAGGCGGTTGCGTGGGACTTCCATTTACAGTAACCGTTACTGTAAATCCAAAACCTACCATAAGTGCTATGACCGCTATCATCTGTAGTGAAGCAACTTTTAACGTAACACCGGTAAACCCTACTAATGGTGTAGTCCCTGCGGGTACCACGTATACATGGGGAGTTCCCACTGTGACCGGAGGACTAACCGGTGGCGCAGCAAGTGTGGGTCAACAAACGAGCATTTTTGGGACGCTCACCAATCCTATCAGCAGTAGCGTACAAGCCACCTATACAGTAACCCCGACCTCACCTGCAGGCGGTTGTGTTGGGGCTACCTTTACAGTAATCGTTACCGTAAATCCAAAACCTGCAATAACAAACATGGCAATTTCTACTTGTAGTGGAGTTGCGTTTTCGACATTCCCTGTGAATGGAACAAATGGTGTAGTCCCCACTGGTACCAAATATACATGGCTTACACCAACAGGTACCGGATTTATCGGTGGACTACCGCAGCCGGCGCTTTCTTCGACCATCAACGGAAATTTGACTAACACTACGAATGCCCCCGTAACAGCTACTTATACTGTTACACCAACCTCCGTTTCTTTAGGCGGTTGTGTTGGAGCTACATTTACACTAACGGTAACTGTAAACCCCAAACCGACAATACCCGCTCAGACGGCAACAATTTGTAGTGGAACAGCCTTTACCACAAGTCCTACTAATGGTGTGCCAACTGGTGCTACCATCGTGCCTGTTGGAACCACTTATACTTGGGCTGCCTCCCCCACTATCAGCCCGGCGGGATCTATCACGGGCGGTAGTGCGCAGGCAGTGGCTCAGCCCAATATCAGTCAAACACTCACCAATACCACCAATCTCCCCGCAACAGCAACTTATACTGTGTCTCCGACTTTTGGTGGTTGTTCGGGTAATACCTTTATAGTAACTGTAAACGTAAATCCGACGCCAACCGTAACGAATACGCCTTTGACGCAAACTATTTGTTCAGGAGCAAGCACAGCCTTGGTAACGCTTACATCCAACGTTGCAGGCACCACTTTTGCATGGACCGCTTCAGCTACTCCGGGTGTAACTGGTTTTGCCCTAAGCGGCACAAGTACTTTTCCTGTTCAAACTATTTCAACAACAGGAACCACACAAGGAACTGTAACTTATACTATCACACCAACAGCTGCCACTTGTCCGGGACCGGTAGCTACTTATACTGTATTGGTGAATCCGATACCAACAGTAACCAATACACCATTAACACAAACCATTTGTTCAGGGGCAAGCACAGCATTAGTTACTCTTACCTCCAATGTTGTTGGAGCTAACTTTACATGGACAGCTACAGCCACAGCAGGTGTTACAGGTTTCACCGCAAACGGCACGAATACTATTCCTGTTCAAACTATTTCGACAAGCGGGACCACACAAGGAACCGTTACCTATATTATTACGCCAAGTGCGGCAGGATGTACTGGACCAAATGCTACCTATACCGTATTGGTGAATCCGATACCCACTGTTACAAACACTCCATTATCACAAACAATATGTTCTGGAGCAAGTACCACATTAGTCACCCTTACTTCCAATGTTGTTGGAACTAACTTTACATGGACAGCTACCGCCACAGTAGGTGTAACGGGTTTTACCGCCAGTGGCACCAATACTATACCTGTGCAAATTATTTCCACAAGCGGGACCACACAAGGAAGCGTTACCTATATTATTACACCAAGTGCAGCAGGATGTACAGGATCAACTGCCACTTATACTGTATATGTAAATCCGATACCAACAGTAACCAATACGCCATTAACACAAACCATTTGTTCGGGAGCTAGCACCACATTAGTCACCCTTACGTCTGATGTTGTTGGAGCTAACTTTACATGGACAGCTACTGCGACAGCAGGTGTTACAGGTTTCACAGCGAACGGCACCAATACTATTCCTGTTCAAACTATTTCCACAAGTGGCACCACACAAGGAACCGTAACGTATGTTATTACTCCCAATGCCGCCGGATGTACAGGACCAACAACAAGTTATACTGTATTAGTAAATCCATCCCCTACTGTTACCAACACACCTTTGACTCAGACCATTTGTTCTGGTGCAAGTACCACATTGGTTACG
>CAIOYH010000199.1 GCA_903862465.1 uncultured bacterium
AATTCTTAAATCTTAATTCTTAAATCTTAATTCTTAAATCTTAATTCTTAAATCTTAATTCTTAAATCTCAATTCTTAAATCTCAATTCTTAAATCTTAATTCTTAAATTATATCGCCACCATCACCACATTCCTCACCACTTTCCGCCCCCTTGGAATCGTAATCGTAAGAATCTGTTCTTTAAACAGCGGATGAGTAAACTTGTAGCGATGCGTGCCCCATTTAAAAATCTCATCATGATAAAAGCCCAAATTGTCAAAACTCATAGCAGGGCGCAAAGGCAAATCCAAATTTGTAATCGAACCGCCAATAATCACATTACCATTAACATCAGTTCCATAACCACTAATTCCCGTATGTTGAGTAGGCAACTTATTAATCTTAATAACTTTTGCCACTGCATCCACAAAATCAGGATTAGTCGTACGAAAATGCTGAGAATCGTCCAAAAGATTCGGGAAAATTATATCCCACATATCCCTTTGTTTCACCGTAATTTTTTCCAACGCACTTTCCACAGCATCTTTCGCCGTTGCTGATTTGCCTATACAACCATTTAATGCAACAACCAAGGCGCGTCCATCTTCAATATTGTCGCTAGTTATTTCGGTCGAAGTAACATAAGCGGGAACGGTATCTACTAGTATCTCCGAAAAATCCAAAATGCCATTCACCAACTGAACAACCCCCGAAATCTTATAACGTCCCAACCGAAATTCTGAATAATTAAACTTCTTCAAAATATTCGAATCACCTATATCACGACCATAACGCTTTGAAGGTGCGCAAATAGTTGGATAAACAAATTTTGCCATTGCCAATTGTGCTGCCTTCTGATTTGCCGTAAAACCCGTAAAATCTGTTTGCGATATTATCACATAGCCATCAATTTCAGCTTTTTTCGCATTAAACTTTATAACATCATTCTTCATCGTTGGATAACTATTAATGAGTGTCACATTTTCAGACTTCCGAAACAACTCATCAGCATCGCTTATCGTATTATTTTTTTCTTCTTGTGTTTTATTCATTGTAGTAAGTATTTAATTCGTTATTTATTTTCACTGTTGTCCGATTAAATAATATATCGTCCCTAAAGGGACTTAAATTCAACTCCTCTATATTTTCTACCGATATTTAATCCCTACGGGATCAAGAATTTTCAAAATTCTATCGTCCCATAGGGACATAATATCGGTAGGAATATTGTTTGCCACGAGATGTAAGCCCCATCGGGGCGAAATATTTCTAAAACGCAAGGTGATTAATACATTCAACATTGTTTAAAGAATTCCCCTCAGACACTAGTGATATTTTTATTGACTTTAAAAAACATGTATCCTGACTCCAAAAAGCAAAACAGACATCTGTGTCATGATGTAGAATCTCTACAACATGCCGGATTCATATCCTGCAATCTTCGTCAAAATTCATGATTCGCGTATTCACGCAACAAACATCTTTTTTCGGTCAGCATCTCTACCGAAAAAAAATATTTTAATAGATGTCCTTAAAAATCAAAGGTCTCAACAGGCTCTTTATAATAGGAAGGAAGATAAAACTTTTTTGATGCAATACCAAACAAATCGAAACCAAATCCTCATCATGCTTTATCAAACTCGTCAGCGTCCCCACTAGCGCCAAAAACTTGCGAGGCGATTTTGTCCGACTTCGATGTGAATTTGCGAAGGCTCGATGTGAATTCTCGAAGACTCGATCTGAATTTGCGAAGGTTCGATGTGAATTTGCGAAGGTTCGATGTGAATTTGCAGAGGTTCGATGCGAATTTGCAGAGGTTCGAAGTGAATTTGCAGAGGTTCGATGTGAATTTGCAGAGGTTCGATGCGAATTTGCAGAGGTTCGATGTGAATTTGCAGAGGTTCGATGTGAATTTGCAGAGGTTCGATGTGACTCGGTAAAAACCAAAAACACCACCGCCAAGACAATAAAAGCCTTGTGGCAGTAGGATTTCGCTATGTTCCCACCGCTATACGAAGAAGTCTTACCACAAAAACAAAACCGCGACATACAAGAAAATTTAGTAACCACAAAAGTATGAAAAAAATCATTCCTACATTCTTTTTGAAAAAATATTTTTTTAGTGTAAAATATTTCCCCGAATAACCTTTATTTCTTTGATCAAAAAATAAAACAACAACATGTCCTGCACACGCATTGTCAGGATGATCATAAATAACCATCAAATGACCACCAAATGACCATCAAATGACCATCAAATGACAATTGAATGCCAACAAATGACCACCAAATAATCACAAATGACCTTCAAATGACTATCAATGACAACAAATGACAATTAATGACCACGAATGACAATGCACTCCTTAGTGTTCCTTAGTGCTCTCCGTGCCTCCGTGGTTAATTGCTCTTATTCAACCGTCTTAATCCCCCCCGAAGCTTTATAAAACTCCGTTTTGGTCAAGATGGCGGGCATAGACGTCACCACGCCGTATTGCGGGATGAGGAACTTGGCGTGAACGGTTTCGGCGTTGGCGCTCATGATGGTGATGTTGGCATAGTCGGCAATGCGATAAAACAAGCCGTGGGATTCGGATTTGATGCTTGCTTTTTTATCCACATAAGCTTTCAAAGAGTCGGTGTTGGCTAGTTTTTGTATTTTCAGAGAAATCAAATCGCCAAAGCCGCTGGTGGTGTCCAACACGCCTTTGAGTTTGGAGAAACGAAACAAACCCATGGAATCTCTCGGTTTTTCTTGCTTGGGCAGATAATAGAAGGAGTAGGTGATTTTCTTGGTGAAGCTGATGCCCGTGAAGAGTTTGCGATATTCGTTTTCCATTTTCTCGAGTTCGTCGTTCATATATTTAAAGGTCTCCTTGTCGTAGTTCACCTCTTGAAAGCCGCTGATCAGGTTGAAACGGTTTTCTTTCACTTTGATGATGAAATCAGCCGCGTTCTTTGCTTTTTGTTCGGGAGTTTTTTCGACCATGGAACGTTTGAAGGTCATTTTTTCGACGGTCACCGAATCGTGTTTCACCTTTTCGATGAGGGTATCCACCTTTTCGAAGAGATTCAACTCGCCATAATATTTGAAGATGTCGGGATAAACGGTTTCGTCCACCTGAGAACCTACGGGGACATTCTCGGCAAGGCTTTCGCCGATTTTGCCGTTGGTGCCCACCATCAAGCCTGCCTCGGTGAGTGCTAATTTGAATTCGTTGGTTTTGTTCAACACATTCTTTTGAAGTTCGACGAAATAAAACTGCTGCGGATCGGGTTCGTCGAAGGTGGATAGTTTGATGTCGCTGATTTCATAGCTGGTGGAATTGCTTTTTATGACATTGGATAAGCCAAGATATTTTTCGGCAAACTCCGCATAAGGACCCTTGATTTGTTCGGTTCGATTGACCACAACATCAATGCGGACAAAGTTGCGAGGCAAAGCATAATAAAAACCATCCGTGGATGTGGGCGTTTGATGATTGGTTACGCGGGTAACATGTAACACAGGACCACACGATTGCATGATCACAATGGTCAATAGAGCTAAAAGTAGTTGTTTCGATTTCATAAAATAAATTCTTGTGCAAACCTACATGATTTTTTTGGATTGCACAAGGGAAAAACGAAAATTTATGTATCTTAGTATCTTTAGGATTTTTGGATAGCTGATATTTTTATGTTGTCCAAATAAAAAAAAGGTGTAATTTTGACGAAAATTATTGTTTGTATGCTCTCAAAGAAAACTCAGTATTCCATTTTGGCTTTAGTACGACTGGCTCGTGAGTACGAAAAAGGTCCTGTGCTCATCAGTTCCATCTCGGAATCAGAACGTATTCCCCAAAAATTTCTGGAAGCCATCTTGCTCGAATTGAAAAAGACGGGCTATGTGAACAGCAAAAAAGGGAAAGGTGGTGGATATTATTTAATTAAAAACCCCAATGAGGTGAATCTGGCAGATTTGCATCGTTTGTTTGAAGGCGCTATAGCCCTCCTACCCTGTGCCTCGACAAAGTTTTATGAATCATGTCACCATTGCAAGGATGAAGAAACTTGTGGTATTCGCAGCAAAATAAAAGATATCCGCGACGAAACTGTGCGTATGATGAAAGCGATTTCTTTAGCCGATATCATCACCCGCGAAAATGACTTGTTGAAAACTTTTTAAAATATTTTTCCTTATTAGTCTATATATCCGATAGAATATGTATTTTTGCAAAAAACTTAAATACAATTTTTATGAAAAAAACCACATTAATATCTGTAATCGTTTGTTTTGCAGCATTACTTTTTACGACTACGTCTTGTAATAATGCTCCAAAGAAACAAAATTCCACCGAACTAGAAGGCAGTATTTCCATTTCAGGAGCCTTTGCCATGTATCCTTTGACCGTAAAATGGGTTGAAGAGTTTACGAAAATTCATCCAAAAGTAAAGATTGATGTTTCTGCCGGTGGCGCAGGCAAAGGCATGACCGATGTGCTGAATGGCTTGGTGGATGTTGCTATGTTTTCGCGCGAAATAGTGCAAGCAGAAACCGACAAAGGTGCTTGGTATATCGCTGTGGCGAAAGACGCTGTGTTGCCGACCATCAACACCGAAAATCCCGTTTACAAAGCTATTATGGAGCGTGGATTGAAAAAACAAGAGTTCACGGATATTTTCCTTACTGAGAAAATTAAGAATTGGAAGCAATTGGTTACGAATTCATCAGCAAAGAAGATAAATGTTTATACACGTTCGGATGCTTGTGGTGCAGGGGAAATGTTTGCAAAGTATATGGGCAAAAAGCAAGAAGATTTGAAAGGTATAGGTGTTTTTGGGGATCCGGGGATGAGCGATGCCGTTAAAAAAGACAAATTCGGATTGGGTTATAACAATGTGATTTATGCTTACGACCCAAAAACAAAAAAGAATTATGATGGCATCTCAGTGATTCCTTTGGATTTGAATGAGAATGGTAAAATTGACAGTTCAGAGAATTTTTATGCCAATTTGGATAATTTAATGCTCGCCATTAAAGAAGACCGCTTCCCTTCGCCTCCCGCACGCAATCTGTATTTTGTTACTAAGGGCAAAACTGAGAACGTGATTGTTTTGGAGTTTTTCAAATGGGTGTTGGCTGAAGGACAGAAATACATACACGAAGCAGGGTATGTTACCTTGAACGACGCCAAATTGAAGACAGAAACCGAAAAACTGAATAAATAGCGCAATGCGATTTCTTAAGAACGAAAAGGTTTTAAACGTATTCCTCTATTTGTTTTTGGGCATCATCCTAGCGATGCCTGTATTACTTATTGTGGGATTACTTTTCAAGTCGGAGAGCGTGTTGCATGCCAATTCGCTGTCGGATTTACTTTTCTCTACCGAATGGAAACCCTTTCAGGGGAAGTTTGGGTTTTATTCCTACATCTATAGTTCGGTGTTGGTGACCATGTTGGCATTGCTGATTTCGGTTCCAATTTGTTTGTTTGCCGCCATCTATTTGACACAATACGCCAAAAGTGTTTACCTGAAAGTGATACAACCTGTGATTGATATATTGGCAGGCATACCTTCTATTATCTTCGGCGTGTGGGGTATCTTGGTTATAGTTCCATTAATTTCGCATTATGTAGCACCATTTTTTGGCATAGAAACGGCGGGCTACTCCATCCTAGCAGGTGCAGTTGTGCTGTCGGTGATGATCATTCCGTTTATCCTCAATATATTGTTGGAAATCTTTAAAAGCATATCAAAAGAGTTGCCGCAAGCCTCCATCGCTTTGGGTGCTACGAAATGGCAAACCATCAAATATGTGATACTGCGCAAAGCGTTTCCGGGGATAGTTTCTTCGGTGGTGTTTGGTATGTCGAGAGCTTTTGGAGAGACCATAGCCGTGTTGATGGTGGTGGGTAATGTTGCGCAGATTCCAAAAAGCATATTCGAACCGGGTTATCCTCTGCCGGCACTTATCGCCAATAATTATGGTGAGATGTTATCCATACCCAACTACGATTCGGCATTGATGTTTGCTTCGCTGATTTTATTGGTCATTGTTCTGTTGTTTAACCTAGCCGCTCGTATGCTTATTTCGCGCTACGAAACCAAAATATAGTTTATGAGAAAAAAGTTATTAGCGTTAGAAGAAAGTTTCTTTAAAATCTTGATGCAAATCTCTATTGCGTTGATTGTATTGGTGCTTTCGCTGATAGTATTCAGTATCTTTTACAGAGGATTGCCATCGCTCACGTGGGAAATGGTTAGCCAAACACCCAAGGGTGGTTATTATTTCGGGAAAGAAGGCGGTGTGTTAAATGCCATTATCGGTTCCTTGTATCTAGCTTTTGGTGCCACGATTTTAGCTTTAGTGATGGGCTTGCCTGTGGCGATGCTGATGAACATACATCTACGGAAGTTTAAGAAATTGGTGAATGGTGTTCGTTTTTTGTTGGATTTGCTGTGGGGTGTTCCTTCTATCGTTTATGGTGCGTTTGGGTTTAGTGTAATGATATTTTTTGGTGTGAAGACATCGCTCTTGGCAGGTATAATCACCGTGTCGTTATTCATACTTCCCATCATGATACGTGCCATTGATGAAGTGGTGAGAAATGTTCCCGTAGGTTTGTTGGAAGCCTCAATGTCATTGGGCTCAAACAAATCGCAGACGGCTTTTATGGTGTATGTGAGGCAATGTTCTTCGGCTATCGTGACGGCTATCATGATTTCGTTTGGCAGGGCTATCGGCGATGCCGCCTCCGTGTTGTTCACTACGGGTTACACGGACAGCATACCTACTTCGGTGATGCAGCCTTCGGCTACTTTGCCTTTATCCATATTTTTTCAGTTGAGTTCGCCGATACAGGAAGTGCAGAATCGCGCATACGCTTCGGCAGCGATACTCACCATCATCATTTTAATTATCAGTGTGCTTTCGCGTGTCATCTCGAATAAGTACAACAAAAACAAAATTTCATAAAGCAATGAAATCTAAAATCAGCATACAAAACCTAAACCTGAGTATTGGCAAGAATCAGATACTGAAAAACATCAATCTAGATATTCCCGAGAATCAGGTGACCATCATCCTTGGACCATCGGGTTGCGGCAAAACCACCTTGCTGAAATGTTTGAACCGCCTGATTGACTTGGAAGAAAATGTTACCATCACAGGAAGTATCTTCTTGGATAATGAAGATATACTTCACACCAAATCTGATTTGCCGGGCATACGCAAAAAGATGGGTTTGCTTTCGCAACGCCCCTACCCTTTGCCGATGAACATCTATGATAATATCGCCTACGGGTTGCGCATCAACGGCATTCACAATAAGCACATCATCCGCGAAAGCGTGGAGCATAACCTGAAACAAGTGAATCTGTGGGACGAAGTTCAACATCGCCTCAAAGAACCGGCTTCGCGACTTTCCATCGGTCAACAACAACGCCTATGTTTGGCGCGCGGATTGGCTGTGAAACCTGAGATTATTTTAGCCGACGAACCTACTTCCGCTTTAGACCCGCTTTCGAGTACTGCCATCGAGAAGAAATTCGTGGAACTGAAAGAAGAATATACCTTGGTAATGGTGACGCATATCCTCCGACAAGCAAGACGTATTGCCGATTATGTGGTGTTTATGTATTTAGGAGAGATTGTGGAACATGGCACTGCCGATGAGTTTTTCAATCATCCGAAACAGGAGAAGACGAAGGCGTATTTGGAGGGCATATTCAACTAATTTGAGATTTGTGATTTGAGAATTTTGATTTAACCACATAGACACATAGGAGTTTGGAGTTCTTAGTTCATAGTTTATAGTTCATAGTTTATAGTTCAGGGTTCAGAGTTTGGAGTTTATAGTTCATAGTTCGAAGTTTGGAGTTCAGAGTTTATTTATAGAAGGGCACATAGGGAGATTTTTGATTTAGAATTTAATATTAATACGTAAAAAAATAATAATATGAAAAGAATAGTTTTATCAGTTGTAGCACTAGTTATCATTAGTGTGAGCGCGTATGCGCAATTTAATTTAGGTGCGGAGTTTCGTCCGCGTTTTGAGTTCAGAGATAGTTATAAAGTACTGCCTCCAACATTTGGACAGATTCCTGCGTTTCAAATAAGTCAACGGACACGGTTGAATGTCGGGTTTAAATGGAGTATCGTGAACACCTATCTGTCGTTTCAAGATGTGCGCTTGTGGGGTGATGAAGCCATGAAAACCGATGTTGCAGGCTTGGGTCTGTATCAGGGTTGGGCTGAAATAAAAGTGTGCGACAGCTTATTTATCAAAGCAGGACGTCAGGAGTTTGCTTATGATAACGAGCGTTTGTTTACGCCATCCAATTGGTCGCAAAAGGGCTTAACCCACGACGCGCTTCTCTTAAAATATAATCATCGGGGGTTTTCGGTTGATGTGGCTGCAGCGTTTAACCAAAGCAAAGACACCACCAACTCTACCGATTACAATACTGCTTTAGGGAATTATAAAGCATTAAGTTTTGCGTGGTTGAAATATCAGTTCAATAGACATTTTGCGCTGCAAGGCGTTTTTATTGCTGATGGATATCAAAAGAAAACGGATGCAAAGGTGATTTATGCACGGGCTACGAGTGGTGGCGTGTTTAACTTTATGAGTAAATATGTGAATACCGATGCACGCTGTTTTTATCAATTTGGACAAGATCAAAGCGGTGCGAAAATATATGCCTACTATATCAATGCAGATGTTACCGTGAAACCCATTAAATGGTTCACCATCTTCACGGGGACTGAGTTTTTCTCAGGCAATGATATGACGGACGCCACGAACAAAAACCTCAATGCATTCAATTATTTGTATGGAAGCGGACATCGCTACAATGGCAATATAGATTTTTTCACGAAGCCATCTGATACCAAAAATCTCGGACTTACCGATATCTATATGGATTTTATCTTTCTATTGAAACAGAAATATCAACTGCGCGCCGATTTTCATTATTTCCGCACAGAGTATAATTATATTCAGAATTTTATTAGAGCTAATCCGTATTTGGGCTGCGAAGCAGATATCACTGCTAAGATTCCTATCGTGAAAGATGTGGATGTTCAAGTGGGGTATTCGTTATTCCGTAGCAGTCAAATGTTGCAGGTGATGCAAGGCAATAACAAAAAGAAAATGAGTCAATGGGCTTTTGTGATGTTGACGGTTAAACCGACTTTGTTTACGTGGGATGGAAATAAGAAGTAAGGAATTTAAGATTTGAGATTTTTGAATTTAGAATTATTGACTTGAATAAGTCAACAAAAAAGGCTTGCCCCTATTGGAGCAAGCCTTTTTTGTTTCTATATCCTTTGGGTATTAGGGATGCAAGAGATGGAAGTCGAAGTCGCCTTCGCCGACTTTTTCGTTGGCGGTTTTGAGTGTGCCGCCATAACCTTCGGTGGTAGCACCATTATAAGGAGCAGCACCAAGGGGCCACAATTCTAATGTAATGGGACCTTCGTTGCGCAGCAAATCAATGGTGGTTTGCAACATACTTATCGGCATGGCTAACACCAAATAGGTTTGTGATTCATCGTTGGCATTGTTGGGATGCCATAGGTAGGATTTGGGTATGGCAGCTTGATTATAGAAATCAATTCTACCTACGAAAAATGCAGTGTCGTTGCTCATCACAATTTGAGCTTGCAATCCTGTTGCTACAGAAGCCTGCAGGGATACATAATACTTTGTTACGGTTTTTGTCATGTTTGTGAGTTTTTAGTGATTCATCATGAAGAATTATAGGCTTCATACGAAGTTAATGCGCTATTGGTTACGTAGTGGTAGGCTAAGGGCTTCGATTGGGAGGTCGGGTTACTTTAGTTCAAATCGGAAGGAAAGTTTTCTGGTGAAGACTTTGTAGAGATGTTTGTTTAAGCCAAACAGGTCATAGGAGGAAACGCTTGAGAGTTCTTTGATCCAATCCATATAGCCGCTGTAAACGTCGGTGGGTTCGGAGGCGCTGATCATGCGTCCTACTTGGCTGCCTGATATTTTGGCTAGGATGGTGGCTTCTGAGAGGGCTTTGTCGTAGAGTCTTTTGAACAAGGTTTCCGCATAGCGCGCGGGGGATTCATATTCGGTGGACGTTATTTTGCCCGAAACGCCATTGAGGTTGCTGAGTAGTTTGCAGAGCCGTTCGAGTTCGGCGAGGGAAGAGAGAGCGACCACGATGGTTGATTTGGTGGATGAGGTTTTTGGCAGGGTGTAGCTGTTGTCGGCGTCGGTGGAGAGGGTGAATTTTTCTTTTTTCAATAGGGATAGGACATCGGTCATGTTGACGGATTTGGAGGTGTCGTCTATGCCCAAGAGGGCGGAATAGTCGAAGGAATAGGATTCGCTGCTGAGGCTTATTTCGTAGGTGAAGGAAAGGGGATTGAGTTTGACGGTGTCGGAGACGGTGGTTTCGATGTAGCGTGGTTCTTGGGCTACGGTCGTGAATGTCATCGCTAGGAAGATGATCATTAATTGGATACGTGTTTTCATGATTTCAGGTTTTAAAATTATTGGACGATTAGGATGTGGTTTGGTTTAGGAATTTGGATAAGGGAGGACAAAGGTATAGGTATTTTTTTATATTTGTGTACGGTGGGATAATATTTTAATATTCATAAATTAAAAATTAAAGAGATTCAAGGGTAATCACATATTCTTGGTCTAAGTACAGCGTTTTTAATTTCTTTTCTTTTTTTGTCAAACGAAGAATTTTCCATTCCGGCAGAATATTTGTTTTAAACGGACCATAACTCCAACCCGGAGGATTTCCTCCAGCAGATATTATCTTGAGTATTTTATTATGATCTAATAATTCCCATGTCCAGGACAAAGAACTTAATCCGTCATCTTTTCTAATACCAATCATATCACAGTAATCCACCCTAGAAGAGTTATCTTCATAAAAGTAAAAGCTTTTGCTTAAACTATCATAATATTGACTTAGACAATCTTTACCATCAACAGTTAAATATGTTAAAGTATAATTTCCATAAAGCCTGTTTTTTGCTGAGCGAAAACTAACCAATGGTCCTTCTTCATATTTTTTGCAGCTACTTGCTATTGCAGCAATCACAATTAAGTAAAGTATTATCTTTTTCATAGGTTCAATTTTTCGTCAAAGATAAACAAAAAAGGGCTTCACACACGAAAAAGCCCTTTTTCTTTTAGATTAAATCAACGTCATACCTGTTGGTCCTGTCCATGGACCGTTCAGGTTGGGGCGTTTGCTGCAAGCCCAACGTTGATAAAATTGCAAGTAGCTTCCCGAGTTGGTGCTGCCCAAATTCCAAACGAAGGATGCTTTGGTGAAGCTGACGATGGTGGTGCCATCTTCGGGATTCAAGATAGGTTTACGTTTTATTTTGCCTGGAATATCATGTCCTTGTTCGTCTTGTTCGAGTTCAATCAAATCAATACGATAGGCAATTTGCACACTGTCAGCTCCTTCTGTGAGGCCTGCTCTGGTGGCATCATTGGTTGTGTAGAACTTCATAACCAATTCACAGTTGCCCAATGCGGTGTAGCGATTGAAGCATTTATCCTTCAAGGGTGTTGTTGGAATGGTGCGGGTGGGCTCCAAACCTGTTCTACGGTTGAAAACAGCACGGTCGTCATCTGTCCATTTGCTGGCAGGGATGTCGTTATAAATTCCTCTAAGGAAATCCTTTATGGATGTGGAAGCCGTGTCAAGGTTAGTGCATACAGGTCCAATTTTTCTGCCAACGGTGTCGTCATATTTCTTTTTGGCATACAAATAGGTGCCTGGTGTTGTGTTGTCGCCATATATGTCTTCTAGGTCTTCTACTGTGCCGGAGCTAATGCCAAGGCGGATGGCGTGGAGCACTATCCATGCTACGACGCGTTGTAGGTAAGGGGGCAGGTCTTCGATTTTGGTCGGAAATACTTTTCTTTTCATTTTAGTAAGTTTTAAGGTTATTATAAATGTATTAAATTGGGGACGGAGGGTGATGAAGCAGCTTTAAATAGCGCGAATCGCCATAAAACTTTCTGCATAGTTTGCATAAGTTGAACCCGATTTGGGTTGTTCTGCTTAGGAGCAGAGATACGCTGCTGTGGAGCCGAGATACAGTGCCGTGACGCCGAGATACTCAGCTTAGGATCCGAGATACAGTGCTGTGACGCCGAGATACTCAGCTTAGGATCCGAGATACAGTGCTGTGACGCCGAGATACTCAGCTTAAGATCCGAGATACAGTGCTGTGACGCAGAGATACGCTGCTTAAGAGCAGAGATGAATTTTTGTGATACAAAGTGAAAGAAATCCGGAGCAAAACGTAAAAAACGTTGAGCCAAAGACACGGTCTTTGTAGCTATAATACAGTGAATTGTGTTCGAGAATAATGGTTTGGAAATAGAAAAAAGCAACTTAGCCCTCCGAAAAGAAGGCAAATAAGGGAAGAAACATAGACCAAGCGTGCTCATACTTGATAGAAATAAAATTTGGGCAAAGATAATACTTTTTTTTCTAAATGCAAGAAAAAAAAATAAAAAAGTGATTTTTTTTTATTTGAGGTGTTTTTTTTATGGTCATATTGAAGAAATAATTGTTGTGGGATTTGATTGGTGGAGATGATGGTTTTAGGGTTTTAGAAGCTACACTGAGATGCACAGAGTTATGGAGATACACAGAGAAATTAGAACATAAGGATAAACCTTGAAACTCGCCTAAAGCTCTTCCAACTCCAAAGTATAATCAAACTGCAAATCCTCATGCAGTGTGCTGACTGCCGTAGTGATTTTCTGTATCTGTCTTAAATATAACTTTCCCAAGGCTGCATGATCAGGCAGTGGGACACCCAACTTTTTGACGCTTCTACAAAAATAGATGAGCAATTCCACCTCCACCTGTTTGTTGCTTGTATATTTAATGTATTTATTCGTCAGGCGCAGTATTTTGCGCAACGATTTCTTTATCGTATAGAGGCTAAACATATTAATTTCAGCAAACTGAGCATCAATACTTTCCTTCACCTCTTTGATATATTGCGGTTTATCCACCGCATGAAACAGCAGATACGTAAGCAACTCCTTATTATCCTTCGAATGTTTCGTAAGTTGCATCATCAAATCCAGCACCTGCGAGGCAGGCAGCAACGACAATTCCGATTTCAATTCCTTAAGAGAGGCAGGTTTCATAACAATGATAATACTTTATTTTTAACGACACAAAATTACGAAAAATTTTTAAACAAACAGATTAATTCAAGAATACCCGAAAATAATCCCACAAAGAAGAAGAATAAATCCAAGTATCACCACAAAGACACCAAGTCACAAAGCATCACAAAGTATTGTCTATCTAAATAAAAATCATTTATTTCTTTGCGTCTTAGTGCCTTCGTGTCTTGGTGTCTTCGTGTTAAGATTAAGGTCGTGTTCTTAGTGTTTGGGTCTTGGTATTTGGATCTTGGTATTTGGAATTTGGTATTTGGATCTTGCCCCCCTCACACCTCATAACTCTCCCCCTCCTCCGCCAACTCCGTCCGCTCAAACACCCCCCTCGTCTCTTCCAACAGCGGCATCAAATCATCATAGCGTGCCGAAAAATGTCCTATCAACAACTTCTTCGCTTGCGCTTCTAGGGCTATCTCCGCTGCTTGTCGTGTCGTCGAATGTTGTTTCTCGGCGGCTGTAGCTGCCATATCGTGCATAAACGTCGTCTCATGATACAACAAATCCGCCCCTGCCACATGCGGCACTATCTCCCGACTGTACGCCGTATCCGAACAATACGCAAACACCTTAGGCGCCTCCCGTTTCAGCGTCAGCGACGCATTCGCATGCAGCTTCCCGTGGCTATCCACATAATCGCCCCCTCTTTTTATCCTTGCCAGTTCTCCGAAGGGTATATGCAGCTTCTCGATTCGCTCTCTGTTGAGGTGCAACAACTCATGCTTCTCCTCGAATCGAAAACCATGCGTAGGCACACGATGCACCAACGGAAACGACGAAATCCGTATCAGCTCATCCTCCCACAAAACCGTTGCCTTCTCGGGCTCTAGCGCATGAAACACTAGCGGATACACCAACGTGGTTGCCGAAACCTCCAGTTGCAAGCGCAAAATATCCATCAGCACGCTATTGCCATACACATGCAAGGCAGCGCTGCGTCCAAACAGATGCATCGTAAACAGCAGCCCCGCCAGTCCCAGATAATGATCCCCATGCAGATGCGAAATAAAAATATGCTCTATCCGTTGAAACTTCACCCCATATTTCCTCAACTGCATTTGCGTCCCTTCCCCGCAATCAATCAAAAACATCTTATCGCCCATCGTCACCACCTGCGCACTCGGATTCCGATGCTTCGTTGGCGTCGCCGAACTACACCCTAATATCTTTACTGAAAATTTCATGACCACAAAGGTAAACAAAAAAACAATAGGAGTTCAAAGTTTAGAGTTTAGAGTTCAGCCATTACAAATCCCGACTCTTCGTGTAGGGACAGGTTACGAATGGGCGAATTACGAATACCATAAGTCAAGTTTCAAGATTTATCCTTATGTTCTAATATTTCTGTGCAACTCTATTTCTCTGTGTATCTCTGTGTAATACCGATACGGTATCTGTAATAGTCCAATAAATTGAACTATAACAGCTACTCTATCGGCATTATACTTAACGGAGTTTGGATTAAAATATAGAAAGTAATGGTATAACTTTTTGAACCACGGAGACTCCCGACTTCCAGTACGGGACAGGACTAAGAGCACTATGTTACACTAAGAAGAAAAAACAATAGAACAATTCAACAATAGAACCATTAGAAGTGAGCTATAAACTTTCATTTCCAACGAAGCATCCACACATACAATTTCTCCACCTTTTCACGTGCCCAAGGGGTTTTGCGGAGGAATTTCAAACTGGATTTGATGCTGGGACTGGACTTGAAGCAATTGATGTTGACCTGCTCCGCCATATAGTCCCAACCGAATTCTTCTACCAATTCATTTAGTATCATCTCCAAGGTTTTGCCGTGAAGGGGGTTGTTGGTTTGCTCTTCAGCCATAGTTTAGTAGCGCGATTTACCCGACTTGTTGTTCTTCTTAATGCGCTTGCCGCCTTTGGTGAACTTGGGATTGCGTTTGTAGGCACTGCCCAAGTTTATCTTCTTGTTCTTGTCTTTCTTTTCGTGGAAAGCACCTTGGGAATTCTTCAGGTCGGGGGTCTTCAGGTAGTTTTTGTCGAATAGTCTGGTGGGTTTTTCATCCTCGCCATAGATGGTTGACCAAACAAGATTGGCAGGAAGGTCAAGCAACGGAATGGGCTTCTGCATCAAGTCTTCTATCGCTGATTGGCGTTCTTCTTCCATGGGGGTGATGAAAGCGATGGCACTTCCTTCCTTGTCGGCACGCCCTGTGCGCCCGATGCGGTGGAGGTAATCGCCGGCTTCTTCGGGCATGTCGAAATTCACTACGTGGGTCACATCGGTGATGTCCATCCCGCGAGCAATGATGTCGGTGGCAATCAAGACTCGGAAGTCGCCGTCCACAAAATGTTTTAAGGCAATGAGGCGGTTGTTGTGGGATTTGTTGGAATGGATGACGCCTATCTTTTCGGGAAACAACTTGTCCATCTGCTCAAACAATCTGTCGGCTAACTTTTTCAGACTTACAAACACCAACACCTTACTCAAATCCTCATTTTCCTTGAGCAATAGCTCCAAGAGGTTCACCTTGGTGATGAAGTTGGGCACACAATAGGCTGTTTGGGCAATCTTGTCAATGGGAGTGCCATGGGCAGCAATCTCTATCTTGTGAGGTATGGGAATATTCTTCGCGATAAAAGCTTCTACATCCTCCGTGAGTGTTGCGGAGAACATCAGGGTTTGACGTTTCTCGGGCAATAGCTCTAAGAGGTTGGTCAACTCTACACGGAAGCCCAAGCCTAACATCTTATCCACTTCATCTATCACCAATTTCTGGATATTCTTCAGACGTAATACGCCCGTCAAAGCCAAATCAATCAAACGACCTGGTGTTGCCACCAAGACATCCATGCCATCATACACCATTTGTTTTTGGGTGTTGATATTGGTGCCCCCATAGATGCCTTCGGAGCGGATAGCGGCATGCACGGTAAGTTTCTTGATTTCATTCAATATCTGCATCACCAACTCGCGGGTGGGTGCTACAATCAAAATACGCGGATCTTTCTTTTCAGAATATTCTAATTGGCGCAACAAAGGCAAGAGATACGCAAAGGTTTTTCCTGTCCCTGTTTGCGCAATTCCGACAACATTTCTGCCTGCCATAATAACGGGAAAGGCTTGCTGCTGAATGGGTGTAGGATATACATACTCCAAATCGGCTAAAGCCATCAGGAGTGCATCGTTTAAGTTTAATTCTTCGAAAATCAAAATAATGAGATTAATTGTGGGTGCAAAGGTAGTGAGAATATGCATCAAGTGAAAATAATTCAATAATAATCGTGAAAAATTCTTTGCTTTCAATAGAATAGCTTACCTTTGCCGCGGTCGTATTTTCATTCCTAAAATACGCCAAATAATCTACTAAACCACACCAATTATCCACACCAAACATAACATTAAAATATTTTTATCATGATGAATGAAGGAAAATACATCCTCCTTTGGCAGAAATACGCGCCCGTTATCCACGTGCTGCTGAAGAATACAGATGTTAAGAATCAGACACTGCAGCTCTACAGACACGAATTTGAGCATGTTGGGCAAAAACAAAAGACAAGCGTTAACTTTAGTTTCGATTTGATTAAGGGCAGACCGACCAACATCGCCGGCACCTTGGGCATCGCTCGCGACCTCTGTCATGTGCTCGACAACAAAGCAGAAACCAAACTTTTGCTGAAAGAACGTAAGATTAAAGTCAGTGTGGGCAAAACCTACGAACTGCAACTCACAAAAATCGAAGAGCAATTGGCTCCCGAAGCGGTTTAACCCCCTTTGGGTTGAAGGTCAAAATCTGCGAAGCGAAAGATTTTGAATCCGCATCGTATTATTATTTATACCGACGGCAGTTGCGACACGCAGCACGCTGTTGGAGCTTGGGCAGCTATACTTTTTGTGCAAGGCACTAAAATAGTATTGCAAGGCGAAGCTGAAAACACTACCAACAATCGTATGGAACTGATGGCTGTTATAGAAGCCATCGAATATGTGGATACACATTATCCCGACACTACTATGGAGATTTATACCGATAGTCAATATGTGGTTAGGCTTCCCGAAAGGCAAGAAAAACTTTTAACCAATAACTACCATACCAAGAAAGGAACTCCCATACAAAATTATGATTTGGTTCAGATATTATTAGAAAAGCTTGGAAATACTAAAGTAGCCTTCAGCAAGGTTGCAGCACATCAAGGCAAACACATTTCAAACATTACTAAATTCAATACTGAAGTAGATAAGATTTGCCGCAAACATGTTCGAGAATTGGTAAAAGAAAATTACAAGGGTATTACCGATTAGATGGTAGTTTGTTCTGCCAATTAAAAACAACTGCTACTTCATTGAAACAAATTAAACGATACGATAATTCTTATACGAAGAATCCAATCCGATATATTTCTTTAAAAACAACTTCATTTTCTCTTTGCCCGATACGCTATTCAGAGAAATATCGTGGTCGAACTTCCAATTTTTCGTTTGAATTCTATCATGCATTACTTGCGGATGCGTGCCTTCAAAATGTTTAAGGGCATCTATTGCTGAATAATCGAATTCCGCACCTTTTGCAATGTTTTCATCCAACCACTTATCATCGTGCCAATATTTGTGAAAATTCAATTGCTTATTTTGCATCGCTTCAGGAGGTTTCACCCAACCATAATGATACATATAGGCATCAATAGGTTTCACACGAAGTTTCTCATTGTCGCCCTTGCGAAAGCCTTGCGCATCACGAAAAGAATATATGCTCTTATTATTTCTTATAATCCGAATTTCATTTTGATACCATTTAGAACTGCTGCCCACATAATCATAGGAGCCATAAAAGTGTAAATACTTAAACAAAAGTCCATCCACATTATCACCGTCCTTATGTAATTTCATGCCGTTAAAGATGTTGTCAAGATACTTTTCGTGCACCACTTCATCGCCTTGTATATAAAAGCACCAATCCGAATCGGCACTAATCGCAGCAAAAGCTTTATCTGTTTCAAGCGCTAAAACCTTACCGCCTTGCCTACAACTCTCATCCCAGATGGTCTCAATAATTCGTATTTTATCGGTATCAATACGCTTGATTACATTAAGCGTATCGTCAGAAGATTTCCCAACGGCAACAATAAACTCGTCACATAGTGGCAAAATAGAGTTAATGGCTTCCACAATCGGGTAGTCGTATTTTATCGCATCCTTAATAAAGGTAAATCCACTAACTTTCATTTCATTCAATGTGCTTCTATAGTTCGGTTGATGAGACTATTTTTTGTCTTTAGAAAATGTCTTCACATAAGCATCCCATTCTTGCGTCTTGTAGGCATTCTCGTTGAAGTAATGTAAAATAACGTCAAGGTGTTCAGGAGTGAGATATTGGTTTACCTTGGTCAGAAACTTCATATCTTCATCAAAGAATAAGGTGCAGGGTATCGCCACTTGATTTCCCAATAAAGCTTGCAGAAAAGGATTAAAAGCTTGGCTGTCGAAAGTGGTAACATATACCTTGTTGTCATAGGTGATGCTGTCCTTCGACATCGCATCCATATAAACCGCATGGAAGTTCTTGTTGATATAATCCGTGATCTCACTATTATTAAAGGTACTCTTCATCATAGCTTTCCCGCCGTTGCACCAAGATGTATTGACAAAGACCATCGTCTTGCGTTTCACCGTGTCGTTTTTCTTGGTGGCGTCATTAAATCTATGCATCCACAACACCGAATCCTTATTGACGAAAGTGGAATCGGGATAAAAAGCTTTTTGATAATACTTCTGAAAATCTGCCACCGAAGTGGTGTTGAAGATATACTCCACGGCATAAACCAATAGCGGTTCAATGGTTTTCACATCCATATAACCCGGAGCCAATAGCTTAAACTTATAATCGTTGTTATAAAAAACCGTAGTAGGATACGACAGCTTGCCTTCGAGCATCTCAATCGCCAATTCATTGGGCGGACGGTTGCCCACGCCTTTATTGATGTATTTTTTATCCAAAAACTCTATGGTATCTTTGGATTCAGCGTCGAAACGCACGGGATAGAAATAGGCATTGATATAAGCTGCCAAGCCGGGGTTGGAGAAGGTGGTTTTCATCATGTGTTTACACCAACCGCACCAATCGGTGTAAACATCTATCAAAAATGGTTTGGGTTGTTTCTTATTGAGTTCCTGAGCAGTTTTCAAATCGAGCCATTTCACAAGACCAAGATTCTCAGGTTCGAGAAGCTGCGCTTGTGCCGTAGTAAACTTGGCGGCGAAAACAACAATAAACAACAAAGAAAGCCATGGACGAAGGTAATTTTTCATAATTCTTAAGTCAAATATTTTGTGGTGAAGATAGAAATCGAATGCAAAGGTACAAAAAGCTGTTTACTTGAGCCGATAAAGTACATTATTTTCATCATAAAACAGTTCGATAACCTCCAACATGATGAGATTAACGAGAATAGTTTCCGCCTTATTGCGTGCAATTCCCGCCAACTTACAAAATTTGCTCGACGAGATTTGTTCGTTGGCACTCAGGTATTCCAAAAGCGTTTTCTCTTTCTCCGTATAATGAATATGCGTGGGCAAAGCCGTCAACTTTCGCTTCCACACACGCAATAAAACCGCATTTGCCAAATAATTATTGTCGGCAACACGCACATAAGCCAGCCATTTCCCCTCCTGATTCTCGGCATAACAAATCGCACCCTCCATTTTAGGTATCTTCAGTTCCAACACCGTTTTGCCGCCCTCGTTCCATTGGGTAGCTTTGAAGGCAACTTCGGGTTGGCAATACATCTTTGCGGAAGCTTCTGCCATATAGATTTCCTCATCGGAGCGAACTCCTGAAATGTTGCCGTTATCTTTCACCCCTATCAGCAAAACGCCACCATCGGTGTTACTAAACGCAGAAATGGTGCGGGCAATCTTTCGCGAATCGGAAATTTCGAACTTAAAGTCAAGCCGTTGATGTTCGCCTTGCTCTATCAGACCTTGGATATGCGACTTTTTGGGAATCACAGCGCTCGTTTGCGTAAAATGATTAAGCCGATGAAGGTCAGCAAGCCATTCAAGATAAGCAATTCGAAGCCGAATTTATAGCCGAGCCACGCAGCCGAATTATCGCTAAGGATATAACAAATGATGGGCGAAAGTATCGCCACCAAGGGCACCCATTTATCTTTCACTTTGAAACGGGTGAACAATCCGAAGGCGTATAAGCCCAACAACGGTCCGTAGGTGTAACCCGCGATAGTAAATAACTTATCTATGAGCGCCTTGTCATAAAAGAAGCGGAAGACTATCACCACCACCAACATCGTCAGCGCAAAACCGATGTGAACCAAATAGCGTATGTTGGTCTTTTTCTTTTCTGTGAGATGCGTTTTCTTTTGCACGCCCAAGAAATCTATACAAAAGGAGGTCGTCAATGCCGTGAGGGCACCATCTGCGCTTGGATATGCCGCCGAAATCAATCCGATGAAGAACACCAATCCCGCCAAAGGACCGAGATATTGCAAGGTGATGGTCGGAAATATATCGTCGGTGCTCGCGAGTTTCGTCAGGTCTATCCCCTTCGCGTTAGCATACGTAAACAAGGCGGCACCGAGGAACAGAAACATAAAATTGACCACCACGATGATAAAACTGAAGCTCATCATATTCTTTTTCGCGTCGCGGATGTTGCGACAACTCAGATTTTTCTGCATCATCTCTTGGTCGAGACCTGTCATGACGATGGTGATGAACATGCCGCTAAAGAATTGCTTCACGAAGTTGTTCTTCGGCGCCCAATCGGTCACGATAACTTTAGAATAGTCGCTGTTGAATATTTTCGACACCAGTTCCGAGAACGAGAAGTGCAAATCTTTCGTGATCAGGATAACAGAAATCACCACGGCTAACAGCATGAAAGTCGTTTGGAGCGTATCGGTCCAGATGATGGTCTTGATACCCCCTTTGAAAGTGTAGAGGATGATGAGCGAGATGAAGATAACCACCGTGAGCCAGAACGGAAAGCCCCAAGCGTCGAACACAAAATGTTGTAGCACATAAATCACCAAAAACATCCTTAAAGAAGCTCCTAAAACTCTCGAAAGTAAGAAATAGAAGGCGCCCGTTTTGTACGACCAGAAGCCGAAACGCTGCTCCAGATAGCTGTAAATAGATGTCAGGTTCAGTCGGTAATACATCGGCAGCAACACATTCGCGATGATGATATAGCCGAACAAATACCCGACAACTATCATAAAATAAGAGAACTGACTACTGCCAACCCAGCCCGGCACCGACATAAAGGTGACGCCCGACAACGAAGCGCCTATCATCCCATACGCCACCACATACCACGGCGACGTTTTGTTGCCGATATAAAAACTTTCGTTGTTCGCTTTCCGCGCCGTGAGGAACGTAATCAGGAACAGCAGCAAGGTGTAAGCCAAAAAACAACTCAGGAGTATTGTAGGATTCACGGTTAAAATTTTCTACAAAAATAAACTTTTTTCTTTTAGGGTGATGAGTTTATTCGTTAATTGGTTGATTATGTCAAGTAGGTGGATGGTTTTATTGTTCTATTGTTAGATTGTTTCATTGTTGGTGAAAGGATTGGTCAATGAGGTCAAATGCTTAAATAGTAGGATGTCAAGCATCACACATTGTATCATTCTTCTCCCACAATCGCCCATCCTAAACTATAATACTCAAATCAAAAATCTAAAATCTCAAATCAAAAATCTAAAATCTTACATCTCAAATCTCAAATCATAAATAATTTTCCGTAATTTTGCAGGCAAAAATATATATCCGTGGCTAATTATCCTTCAAAATTATTCGAGCAAGCTGTCAATGAATTTGCGAAACTCCCCGGCATTGGTCGCAAGTCGGCGGTGCGTATGGTGTTGTATTTGTTGCGCGAAGATGCTGACACTGCCGAGCTTTTGGGCAACACCATCGTCAAGTTGCGTCAAGAGATTCGCTATTGCCATCAGTGCTACAACATTACCGAGACCGAATCGTGCGACATTTGCGCCAATCCCAAGCGCGACCCATCCCTCATCTGCGTCGTTGAAGACATCCGCGACGTCATTGCGGTCGAAAACACTAATCAATACACCGGCGTCTATCATGTGTTGGGCGGCATCATCTCCCCCATTGACGGCATCGGTCCCAACGATTTAAACATCGTCCCCCTGCTCAACCGCCTCGCCACGGGCATCTGCAAAGAGGTCATCCTTGCGCTGCCCGCCACCATCGAAGGCGACACAACGAGCTTCTTCCTCTACAAAAAACTCAGCGCCTTCCCCATCAACGTCAGCTCCATAGCCCGCGGCATCTCCTTCGGCGACGAATTGGAATATGCGGATGAAGTGACGCTTGGTAGGTCTATCGTCAATCGGACGCCGTATCAGGGTGCGGGGCAGTGAGCAAGATTCAAATACCAAATACCAAGATCCAAATTCCAAATTCCAAGAGCCAAATTCCAAGAACCAAGACCCAAATACCAAGAACCAAGACCCAAATACCAAGGACCAAGATCCAAATACCAAATTCCAAGACCCAAGAACCAAGTTTTTTAACCACTGAGACACTAAAAGCACTTAGAGACACTAAGGAATTTAAGTTAATTGCTTGTTTTGAATGTATTCAGATGACTTTTACAAGGACTTTGGCGAGTTTCAAACTCTCTTTGGCGACCTTAAAACTCTATTTGGCGAGTATAGAACTCTCTTGGACCACCATAAAACTCTCTTGGACGACCATAGAAGAAGTTTTGGCGACTATTGAAAGTATCTTGGCGACCGTAGAAAGGTTTTTGGCTATTGTTGAAGAAAATTTGGGACGTTACGAATTGAATTTGGCGTTTTTTTCATACTAAAGTTTGGCTTAGAACTCTATTTGGCTATCATAGAACTCTGTTTGGCTAGCAAGGGTACAGGCTTTGGCAACCATAGAAAGGGCTTTGGTCATCATTTAAGTCTGTTTTCATCATAGAAATGACTTTGGACATCGTAAGGTTTGCTTTGGCTAAACATAGAAGATACTTTGGTTATCGTGGAGCACATTTTGGTGAATAGAGAAAATAAGTTGTTCATCTTTGGAAGCAATTTGGCGATATATGAAGTCACTTGGATGACCATAAAAGTCTCTTGGATGATCTTTGAAGTCTCTTGGATGAGTATAGAAAGGGGTTTTTAGCCCCAAACCCCGACGTTGCTGTTCGGGACTATAACAGGTCGGGGCGAAGTTGCAAATTTTGCACAACAGCGTTAAGAGTAACTGATGTTACGCAAAAGTCCGAAGGACTGAAATTATTATAGAAAATGATTCAGACAATCCTACATAAAATCCCGAAGGGATGATATTATAATGTCACCCATTCTGG
>CAIOYH010000200.1 GCA_903862465.1 uncultured bacterium
CCCTCTTGTCAGTGCATTGTGCTGATAAAATTACGGCCACCAATAATTGATAAGGTGATTCGTATACCAGCTCTGTTTCGGCAACGGGCATAGCTGATTCAAAGTAACTTATTATGGATTTATAGCGGTCTTTTATTGGAATTGATTTTTGCATACATATTTTATATTCAACAAGATCCTATTTCGTAAAGAAATCGAGATGTAAAACTGATGTTGTATTTAGCCTGAATAATTCACAAAAAACAAAAAAAGTGGGGGTTTATTGTGTTATCTCATTGATATTCAATATCTTTGAGGTGCACAAACAACCATAAACCCCCATGAGTAAAATTACTAAAAAAAGTGGAAGCAAGAGTATCCAATCCGACGATAAATCCACTCAATTCCTATTCAGTCTTTCAGATTTTAATCAGAAGGCTGTTGAAGTCCGGTTCAACACTGAACAAATTTCTAGTGATGGTGGACTTTTACTGATCAATGAAGTTGAGAACCAGCTCCAACTGATTGATAAGCTATCAAGTTGTATTAATGATACCAGAAACCAAGGATACGTGAAACATAGTGTTAACTCCATGCTACGCCAACGTGTTATGCAAATAGCCGCCGGTTATGAAGATGGCAATGACTGCAATACTCTTCGCGATGATGGTATTTTAAAAATATGTGCCGGGCAGGAAAAATCCCTTGCTGCCCAACCAACCATGAGCCGATTTGAAAACCAGCCTACCCGAACAGAGTTGTACAAAATGGCCAAGGTGTTCATTGACAATTTTATAGCTTCCTATGCTGAGCAACCCGGTGTGGTTATATTAGATGCTGACGATACAAGCGCTTTAACATACGGACAACAGGAACTGGCTTTGTTTAATACCTATTACGGCGACAATTGTTATATGCCGCTGCATATATACGAAGGGTTAAGTGGCAAACTGATTACAACCATTCTTAAACCCGGGCGTAGGAGTAAAAGTGTGAATGTGTTCGCTATAACCCGAAGGTTGATTGATTATCTTCGCAAACAATGGCCAAAGACCATAATTATCCTTCGTGGCGATAGTCATTTCTGTTCAAAAGAGTTTATGGACTGGTCCAACGGGCAGAACAATGT
Source organism: uncultured bacterium (assembly GCA_903862465.1). Classification (GTDB taxonomy): domain Bacteria; phylum Bacteroidota; class Bacteroidia; order Bacteroidales; family CAIWKO01; genus CAIWKO01. The sequence continues at coordinate 1,109 of CAIOYH010000200.1, forward strand.
TGAATTTATTACTGGTCTTACCGGAAATTCCGTGCTTAATAATCTTGCCAAAATAACTATTGAAAGTGCCGAGCGTGAATATAAAGCATATGGCAAACCAGTAAAGAGATATCATTCTTTCGAGTACAAAGCGGGTTCATGGGAACTTTCACAGCGCGTGGTAGTGAAAGTGGAGGCAAACAGCATGGGAACCAACATCCGATATATTGTAAGCAGCTTACGAAATATCAGAACCAAAGAACTATACGAAAATGCTTACTGTGCAAGGGGTGCAGCCGAATTACGAATTAAAGACCATAAAACTTACCTGCTTTCCGACCGTATGTCGTGTAGTAGTTTCCTTGCCAACCAGTTCCGTTTGTTCATGCATTCAGCCGCTTACGTGCTTATCCATATGCTGCAAAGTGAGATACTTAAAGGAACTGAACTGAGTAAAGCAACCATGAAAACAATACAACTAAAACTAATCAAGGTAGCTGCACGTGTCAAAATACTCAAGACAAAGGTGAAAATCGAATTGCCTGTAGAGTTCTGTAGCAAATGGGCTTTTGTGAAAGGACTCAATTTATTTGAATCGTTACGAACCTAATGGTAAAATCCACTAAACATCGTTCTTTCCTTATTGACACCACTAAATCCCCGACACATGTTTTCAGCCGAAATACAGAAAGGGATAATTATGCACTTTAACCAGGTAAGACGACAGATAATATGAATAGTAACTTCAAAAATGTTGGCCTAGTGAAAGAAGTAAAACATGCATGCCTGGATTTACCCTATTTTTGTCCAGAATTTAAAATTTGTGAATTAATCAGG
>CAIOYH010000201.1 GCA_903862465.1 uncultured bacterium
AGAATTTCAGTATAGCCATCCACAACTGTTTTTGCTTATACTAGAATTTCAGTATAGCCATCCACAACTGTTTTTGCTTATACTAGAATTTCAGTATAGCCATCCACAACTGTTTTTGCTTATACTAGAATTTCAGTATAACCATCCACAACTGTTTTTGCTTATACTAAATTTTCAGTATAGCCATCCACAACTGTTTTTGCTTATACTAGATTTTCAGTATAGTCATCCACAACTGTTTTTGCTTATACTGAATTTCAGGATTGTTAATCACAACTGTAAATAAACTAAAATATATTTTCATTATTACTGTAACCTTTGTCTAAGGCTTTCGTAAAACCTCAATTAAAAGGAAAATATAAAAGAAAAAATAAGACATACATTTATTTATCATTAGACAGGTTCAGAATTTTTTATTCACAAATTAAATTTTAAAAACGATGATTGATTTACAAATATTTTTTATTGGGCTATTTTTAGGAATAGACATTACGCACGCACGTTTAGTGGTTTTTGCTTTAGACAACAAAGCCCGCATGGTGCTCAACAATCCCGAAGGCATTTATGATGATGCCATTGCAGCCACCGAAACTGCAGCCAATAACCTGCTTACACTGCTTCAACTCAAAAAAACTGACAAAAGCACACGCATTGGCGCCACTAGCAACAAAGGTGTTGCTCGCACGAATTTGGAAGTGTATATCGGCAACAAGATTGGTGTGGTTCGTGACAAATTTGGCGGCAAAAATGATCCACGCTTTAAAGCTACTTTTCCGGATAAGATGAAAGGTTTTTATAATAAAATAGAAACCGACTTTGATATCAATGTGGCTGCATTGATTGCCAAAGCACATCAATATTCGAGTGTGATAGGTGCTGATATAGAAACCAATTTGACAAGTTTGTATCATATCTATACCACTGCGAGCGCCACTCAAATGGATGATAATGTTAAATGGAGTGCCGATATTGTGAACGAACAAATGGCAGCCGATGTGCTATCTGACCAACTTACAGACAATGTGTTGATGATAGCTCATAACAATCGTCGTAGCACCACCGCTGCTAAGTTATATTTTGACACAACTTTGTTGTATCCTCAACAACAAAAACAAATTTTCAGACGCACGATTGCTGCTAATACCGAAATGGAAATTTGTCCTTTTGAATATCATGCAAGCAAACGTACTAAAGTTTTTGTCAAGGGAGTTGCCACACTTACTTTTGGCATGAAACTTTATGGTATCAAAATAGGCGAAACCCTTACCTTAGCAACAGGCGGCAAAGCTGATGTTGCCTTCGACTTTTATTACCATAATGGCACAAGCTTTTATGTGAAAAATAGTAGCGATAATGAGGGAGTATTTCAGTTCACTATTATGAAGTAATGCTTGAATGCGATTCTGAAAAATATTTTTACATTAACCGAACCTAAACCCTAAAGGCTTGCTTGATAGCGAGCCTTTTTTATTCTCATCCCAACAATAACAATTCAACAATTCAACCATCTAACAATCCCACCATTTACCCAATGACCACTCCATGACCAATAAATGACCACAAATGACGATTAATGACCCCTCCTATTTACTCCCCGAAATCTTCAAACTCAGTTTCAAAGCGACGTTCTTCAATGGATTTTCGAAGGCATAATAGCCATAGCGATAAAAACCGCCAATGCCGACTTTCAGATAGGCTAGATTGAAGAGTTTGAGGCGCACCAAATTATCTATGATTAGCCCCGACTCGAAATACCAATTGTTGGGCACCTTGAAGTCAATACCCGTATGGTTTTCCGCGTCCTTCAGCGTGCCATAAAGCACCCCTTGACTCAGGCTCAACTCGGGTTTGAAATTGCCGATATGGAAAAGATTGCTGCCGAAATTATGACTGCCAAACAGCATCACATAACGGTCGTAGAGAAACTCATCCACCCGCATGGTTTGGAACGAATTGCGGAAATAAAACGTAAAACTAGTGCTGAACGAGCCTTTCCCTTTAAACAGTTTGGCATAAGGAACGCTACCCAACACCACACCTGCCTCACCAAACAAACTCGTTTTGCCGAAATGCTTTATGAGGAAGTTTTTCTCAATAGCTCCTTCCACTTTGTCGTAGCGATACATGCCCCCCAACAGATTATTGAAGCCATGGATGTAGGTCAGATACACCACGGGATAATTCGTACCCATGGTAAACCGCTGATTGAAAGCATCAATAAGTTTCTCTTTATAGGCATAGCGCAAACCGAGTTGCACCTCCGTAAAGTGATAGGTGTGCGTGGAGTCGCTTCCCTTCGGCAAATAAAAATAGGCATACTCAGGCATATGAATTTCGCTGTTGCCCGACAGGGAAACCTGCAAATAGCGAAACGTGCGGAACCGAAACTGCGCCGAAATCTTCTCCACGCGGTCAATTTTGTCCAACAAATAATCGGTCCAATAGCTTGAGTTGCTATAGCGATAGAGGTTGGTGGTGCCCGGGCTTTCCAAGTCCTTAAAGTAAGTGAAACCCAATTTCACTTCATGTTTTTTCGACAAAGTGAAGTCCAAATTGCCACCATATTTCCATTCTTTGTCCCAAAATCCATAACCGAAATATCCACCTAGGGAAGCCCATCGCAAAATCCTTTCGTTCGTACGAGCGCCCAATCCCACACGTATGCCCTCTATATTATTATATTGAAAAAGATATTCCAAACCCAAATCAAACACGCTCAGGGGCAGATAGCCATCCAAAATCTTTTCGGCAGCTTTCGATATATAATCAAAATTGGTCTTCTTGCCCAAGGAATCTATCGTCCGATAGGTCTTCATTTCCTTCACAGTCAGGGTATCTTTCCTGTGCTGAGTCCAATAAATGGAATCATGCTTGCCCGCGCCATCCTGAAAAATGATGTTGCTCGGACCAAAGTCGCTGTTTTTTATCGCCGCATCAAAGTCAATATCGCTGATATAGCTTCGCCCATGCAACACCATGCCCACTTTTTCGGAGGGATAATTCGGTAGTACCCAATCATAATTCAGTTGTATGGGAAACCAATGCCGATTGTTGGCAAAGGCATACATTTGCTGAATTTTGATAGACCATAAGCCCGCTTCGGCAGGTTCGGCTATCACACTTTGGATAGCATATCTATTTGAATTGATATACAATACGCCCTTCAATCCGTTGAAGTTTTTTCCCCTTTCGGGATAAAAGGAAATCACAAACACGGTGTCGCGATTGTCATAGAGGGTGTCTTCCAACTGATAATGATATCTGCCGATGCTTCCATTGGCGATGGGATTCAGATAATCTTTCACATCGGTGATGGTCAACGAAATAAAATCCTTATAAAAAGAAAACGGCTGAATGTCTGTAGCCAACGAACTGAAGTTCGGGTCAGAAAAACCCGAAACGCGTGTGCCCAAAACGCTTTCCTGACTCCTGCCATGCAGATAAATCCGCTCGGTATTCGACTCCATCATCATGATATATTGTTGTTCCGATAGACGCCTCAAGCGCAGAAAGGTGCTATCGTCTTTCACCTTCGATTCGGGGTCGGAGTTGATGGCATACTTGGATTTGTCGAGATAATATTCTGCAGAAAGTTTGTTATAGGATTTATATTTGAAAGCGGGAATCTTTTCGGGGTCGTTCGCCTCGCGATTGGCTATGACTTTACGGATGATACGATGCGCGGGATTCTCCACAGGAAAAATATCTACGCCTTTCAGTTCAATTTCCTTGCGCAACAACGTAATCACTAGATTCCGCGTTTCGTTTTCCACCTTGATAGTCCTCGATTGATAGCCCACATACGACAAACGCAACTGATGAATTTGGCTAGCAGATTTCAACACAAAATTGCCATCAATATCCGTAGTGATACCATTTACGCCATTATTGATGATGATGTTCACAAAAGCCAAAGGTGTCCCCGTAACGGAATCCAACACCTTTCCGCTCACGCTATGCTGCGAAAACGAACGGAAAGCAAAACATATCAAAAACAAAGTGACGAGGAAAAATCTATATTTCATGAAGCAATTAAGAAGGATATTTTTGAAAAAGAATATGAATAACGTAAGAATAATGACAAATCGTTTATCAGTACGATAAATTCATGATTTAAGTTTCTCTGTGCATCTCTTTTTTTCTCTCCGCGAATCTCTGTGTTTATTCTTAAAGAAGAAAATAGCTAAATTCATCAATCTTAAAGCTCAAACAACCACCTCACCTTTCAAAGTCCCCGAGGTGCAATCCGTGATGCGCACCTGAACATAATCGCCCATAGTGTGTTCCGTATCAGTAAACACCACCACTTTGTTTTGCGAAGTGCGCCCTGTCAGTTGTGTCGCCGAACGTTTGGAAGTGCCCTCCACCAACACCTCGAACACCTTGCCCTTATCTCTTTTATTGCTGACCATAGAAAGTTCACGTTGCAAAGCGATGATATCGTTCAATCGTTGTGTCTTCACATCCTCGGGAACGTCGTCCTTCAAGGTTTCGGCGGCTTTGGTTCCTTCGCGTTGCGAATATTTAAACATAAAGGCATAATCAATCTTTGCGGCTCGCATCGCAGATAGGGTATCCTGATGGTCTTGATCGGTCTCAGTACAAAATCCTGCAATAATATCTGTTGAAATAGCGCAATCAGGAATCTTTTTATAAATGGCGTCAACTCTACTTAGATAATAATCGCGCGTATATCTGCGATTCATAAGCTTCAACATCGCATCACTACCCGATTGCAAGGGAAGATGTATCGCTTTGCAGATATTTGGATAGGCAGCCACCACATCAATTAAGTCATCGGACAAATCCTTGGGATGCGAGGTAGCAAAGCGGATGCGGAGTGCGGGATTAATTTCAGCCACCATAGCCATCAATTTCGGGAAACCTATATTATTAAAGGTATAAGAATTCACATTTTGCCCCAACAGGGTGATTTCTTTGAAACCATCGTCAAACAATTTGCGAGCTTCCGCCACTATAGTTTCGGGCTCGCGGCTTCTTTCCTTCCCCCGCGTGAAAGGAACCACACAATAGGAACAAAAATTCTGACATCCCCGCATAATAGAAATGAAAGCCGAAATGCCATTGGTGTTTATCCTTACGGGATTGATGTCCGCGTATGTTTCTTCTGCAGATAGCATCACATTGAATGCCTTATGCCCCCCTTCAATAGAAGCTATCAACTGCGGCAACTCGCGATAGGAATCGGGTCCTGCCACCAAATCCACCACACCCTCGGCAAACAACTCTTCTTTCAAACGTTCTGCCATACATCCAAGCAAGCCTATAATTAGACTCTTGTTTTTCCTCTTCAGGTATTTCAAATGCGTCAAACGGTTAAAAACTTTCTGTTCGGCATTCTCGCGAATCGAACAAGTGTTCAACAGAATTAAATCTGCCTTATTCATGTCGGGTTCAAATTCGAAGAAATTATTTTTCAACACCGATGCAATAATTTCACTGTCCGAAAAATTCATCTGACAGCCGTAAGTTTCAATATAAAAGCCTTTTTTTTCCATACAAATTAAATCGTCTGCAAAGGTAATCAAAACAAACTGTTTAAAAATAAATAGCCGCTGAAAATAAAAAATTGTTTTTCTTTGCAAAAATTATCAATTTTACCTATATTTAAAATACATGATAAAAAACCTTGTTATAGTCGAATCACCGGCAAAAGCAAAAACCATAGAAAACTTTTTAGGAAAGGATTATGTAGTCAAATCCTGCTTCGGTCATATCCGCGATTTATCCACAAAGGATATAAGTATTGACATTGATAATGGCTTTATGCCGCTGTATGAAATCCCCACTGACAAAGCAAAAGTAGTAACAGAACTAAAGAAAAGCGCTAAGGAAGCCGAAACGGTTTGGTTAGCATCCGATGAAGACCGCGAAGGAGAAGCCATTTCTTGGCACTTGGCGGAAGCACTGAATTTAGACCAAACAAAAACCAAACGCATTGTTTTTCACGAAATCACCAAGAATGCGATAACGGAAGCCATTTCAAATCCCCGCACCATCAACATTGATTTGGTGAATGCGCAACAGGCTCGCCGCGTCCTCGACCGCTTGGTTGGCTATGAGTTGTCACCATTATTATGGAGAAAGATTCGTCCGGCTTTGTCTGCCGGAAGAGTTCAATCTGTTGCCGTCAAATTGGTTGTGGAACGCGAAGATGAAATAAAAAACTTCAATGTAACGTCTTATTTTAAAGTAACAGGTAACTTTTCCATATTTAAAGATAGTAAGACCTATAAAGTAAAAGCGGACTTATCCTCACGGTATAAAACCAAAGAAGAAGCAGAAACATTTCTAAAAAAATGCATAGGTGCAAAGTATATTGTACAAGACGTTGAAACAAAACCAACAAAAAAATCACCTGCACCACCCTTCACCACATCGACACTGCAACAGGAAGCGAGCCGCAAACTCGGTTTTTCCGTTACACGAACCATGGTGATTGCGCAGCAATTGTACGAAGATGGAAAAATAACCTATATGCGTACCGATTCTGTAAACTTGTCCAACATGGCATTAGCTATGGCGAAAAACGAAATTGAAATAGCTTTCGGCGAAAACTATGTAAAGATTCGCAACTACAAAACTAAAAGCAAAGGTGCGCAAGAAGCCCATGAAGCTATTCGACCCACCTATATGAATAAAAGTAGCATCAGTGGAACTAACGACCAAAAGAAGCTATATGATTTAATTTGGAAACGTACTATCGCATCTCAGATGAGCGATGCCGAATTGGAGAAAACCAATATAAATATAGGTAGTAAATCGTTTCAGGAGCTATTTATCGCAAGCGGTGAAATCATCAAATTTGATGGATTCTTAAAAGTTTATCTAGAATCTTCTGACGAAGAAGATGAAGAAACACAAAAAGGATTGCTCCCTCCAATTAAGAAAAACGATGTACTCGACGCGGAAGAAATCACTGCTTTGGAACGTTTCACACAGCATCTACCACGATATACAGAAGCAAGCCTCGTAAAGAAACTCGAAGAACTAGGCATCGGCAGGCCTTCTACTTTTGCACCAACTATCTCCACCATTCAGAAAAGAGAATATGTTGTGATTGAGAGCAAAGACGGACTCAACCGCAACTTTGTATGTCTGACACTGATTGACACAACAATTTCAGAAACCACAAGAACTGAAAACACAGGTGCTGAAAAAGCAAAACTATTTCCAACGGACATAGGTGGTTTGGTTACCAATTTCTTGTCAGAACATTTCAAAAACATCCTCGATTATAACTTCACAGCAAAAGTCGAAAAAGAATTTGACGAAATTGCTGATGGGAATTTGGTATGGAATGACATGATAAAAGAATTCTACGTCCCATTTCATGAACAGATTAACGAAACACAGAAAACTTCTAAAAAAGTAAGCGGTGAACGTCATTTAGGTGTGGATATAGCTTCAGGTAAAAACGTATATGTAAAACTCGGACGCTTTGGTCCCATGATTCAGATTGGAGAAAACACCGATGAAGAAAAACCGAAGTTTGTTGGTTTATTAAAAAGCCAATCCATGGATACTATCACGCTCGAAGAAGGATTAGCACTTTTCCTATTCCCCAAATTGATTGGAAACTATCAAGATGAAGATGTTTTCGTTGGTTTTGGTCGTTTCGGACCTTACATAAGACATAAAGGAACATTCACTTCATTGCAGAAGACTGATGATCCATTAACTGTTACTTTACCAAGAGCCATTGAGCTTATCATAGAGAAAAGCATTAAAAACGAAAAGACCTATATCAAAGAATTTGCGGAAAACCCTGAAGTGAAAGTGATAAACGGGCGTTATGGACCTTACATTTCTGCCATGAAGCAGAATTACAAAATCCCAAAAGGTACGAAACCCGAAGGGCTTACTTTAGAGGATTGTCTAAAAATTGCTAGCGAAACTGAAACCACTAGTAAACCAAAAAGAACATTTGTTGCTAAAAAAGAAGCTGCTCCTAAAAAAGCTACAACAAAAACACCTTCAGCAAAGAAAACCACTACAGCGAAAAAGACTACAGTTAAAAAATCAAGCTCGAAAACAAAGAAAACCACAACTTAATATGGACATATCAATTTATTTTGAACCGATAAAACTAAAAAGTATATTGGATACGGATAACTTACATCCGAATCAACTATACAATTTTGTAAAGATTTTCGGAACAGACATGTCCTTTCCTGATATTGATGAAGTGGATATCGCTATAGTGGGAGTAAATGAAGGTCGTTCGGCGGTAAACAATTTACAATGCTCAAAAGCACCTGACGCGGTTAGAAAATATTTGTACGCTTTGTATAAACCTAATTTCAACCTAAACATTATTGACTTAGGTAATATTAAACCAGGGAAGACTATTAATGACACCTATTTTGCTTTTCGTGATGTAGTTGCCACACTATTGAAAAAAAATATTGTACCTATTATTATTGGCGGTGGTCAGGATCTTACTTTCGCCAATTATTTGGCTTATGAATCTATCGGGAAAATAATAAATATTGTTACGGTTGACCCTGCCTTTGATTTGGGAGATACTGAAAGCCCTCTAACTTCACGAACCTATTTAAACAAAATCATTACCCATCAACCCAGTTATCTATTTAATTTTTCGAACATTGGTTATCAAACTTATTTTGTAGATTCAGCTGCTATTGATCTGATGAAAAAGCTTTATTTTGATACGAATCGTTTAGGTTCTGTCCAAGCGGATATAGAAGAAGTTGAGCCGATGGTTAGAAATGCCGATATGATCTCCATAGATATTTCATCCGTACGCCACTCAGATGCCCCAGGAAACGAAAATGCAAGTCCAAATGGATTCTATGGTGAAGAGTTATGTCGAATTATGCGTTATGCAGGGCTAAGCGACAAACTTAGCACTATAGGTATTTACGAGATAAACCCGGAAAAGGATATCAACGGTCAAACTGCTCATTTAGCAGCTCAGGCTATTTGGTATTTTGTTGATGGTTTTTATAACCGCAAATTCGACTTTCCGGTAAAAGATAAAAAAGATTATATCAAATACAGAGTTGTAATCAAGGAACTTCAAAATGAAATTGTATTTTATAAAAGTAAAAAAAGCGATCGTTGGTGGATGGAAGTCCCGTGTCCCACCCGCCTAAAATCTAAATACGAACGTCATTATTTAGTCCCTTGTTCCTATAAAGATTATCAAACAGCGATGAAAGAAGAAATCCCCGACCGTTGGTGGCAAGCATATCAAAAACTGATGTAAGCTTTCTTTGACTTTATACTTTTTTTTAAAAAAACATTGAGGCTAAAAAGACTTTTTTCTAAGTTTTTTATTTTTTTTCATTTGATTTAAAATAAAAAAATTATCTTTGCAATGTGAAACTTTTTTTGAAAGAAGAGGTATAAAAGAGAAAATGTATTTTTACTTTCAAAACTATTTTCATTGGACTAATTTACAACGGTTTAAAAATATCCCAATTATTTAGTTGGTATTTTTTATTAACAATTGTGTGTTCATATAAAAAAACAGATGGTAATTTATGCTCAATTTTGAATAATATAAAAACGACAATATGAAAAAATTTTACTTCGCACTTATTTTCTTTTCATTTTCTGTTCTAACTTTTGCACAACAAGAGCAACAGTTTACTCAAAACATGTTTACCAATATGTTTACGAATCCTGGTTATGCAGGAATTAATAAACAAATTTGTTTAACTACCTTGTTTCGTCAACAATGGACTGGATTTACTGACACATATACAGACAAAAACGGTGTACAGCAAACACATAAAGGTGCACCGCAAACAATTTTACTTTCTGTTGATGGTCCTATTCGTGCTTTACGCGGTGGTATTGGTTTGTCTATTTTTAGTGATAAATTAGGCTTTGAGAGCAATTTAGGGGTAAAACTTGCTTATTCGTTTCATCAACCTATTTCTATTGGTGTTTTAGGAATTGGCATACAAGTGGGATTCTTAAACAAAAGTATTGACTTCTCAAATTTTAATCCAATTGATTTAAACGATCCATTGCTGAACAATCAAACTGGTAAGAAATCAACATTTATTACGGATATAGCTGCTGGCTTATTTTACAATATCCCGGGAAAAGCTTATGTTGGAATATCTTCATCACAATTAATTCAAGGCAAAATAAAAATTGATATTCCTAATATTAAATCTAGTTTAAAAAGACATTATTATTTAACAGGAGCTTATCATTGGACAATACCAGGCGCGCCTGATTGGGAATTGAGTCCTTATCTGTTAATAAAAACTGATTTTGCATCTGCTCAATATGATGTTACTGCTATGGCAAAATGGAAGAATATGGTTTGGGCTGGTATTTCATATAGAGTTCAAGATGCTGTTGGAATTATTATTGGAGCTTATCCATTTAATCAACCCACGATGAAACCTGCGCTACAGCAATTAAAAATAGGTTATTCGTACGACATCACAACATCCGCTCTTGGAAAAAGCAAAAGAAGCAGTGGAACTCATGAAGTTATGTTGGGCTATTGCTTTAAAATTGTTATCACGCCGCACGTAACAAAATATATTAATACACGATTTTTATAAAATATCTTCCAATTCGAAACAAAAGTTGTATTTTTGCGTTTAAATCATATAGGCAAAAAATAAGTAAAAAATTAATAGTAAGCTAAAAATCATAATATGAAAAAATTCCTTGTAATTATAGCTTTTTCTGCAATCATCTTTATAAGTAGTTGCAAAAATAACGGAAGCGGAGAACTTATAGGAGTTCAGGGTAGGGAAGGATTTTATCAACCAACCCCTTATGGAATGTTGTTTATTCCTCCTGGAAGCTACCAAATGGGTCCAAGTGATCAGGACGTTCCCTATGCAATAACCTCGCAACAAAAAACTGTGACAGTTCAAGCTTTTTATATGGACGAAACTGAAATTACTAATAACGAATATCGTCAATTTGTTTATTATGTAAGAGATTCTTTAGCTAGAGAACTTCTTGGCAGTGTTACTCCTGAAGATTGGTGGATTGAAGAAGATAAATATGGTGAACCATTAGAACCACATCATCTTAATTGGGATACACGTATTAAATGGGATGATTTAGAGCAAGATGAAAGAGAAGCATTGGAGCCTTTGTATATGCCAGAACATGAAAGATATTTCAGAAGAAAAGAACTTGATACAAGAAAACTAAATTATGAATATTATTGGGTAGATTATAAAGCGGCTGCTCGCAAAGACTTTACGACAGAAGCAACTGCTACTCAAGACCAAGCTGACCATGATCTTTCAAGTTTATCGAATCGTCCCCAAGGCGTTAAAGATAGATCTGTTTTTCTTAAGAAAGGCGTTATCAATGTTTATCCTGATACACTTTGTTGGGTTCACGACTTTACATATTCGTATAACGAACCAATGTTAAACTATTTTAGTCATCCTGCTTATGATAATTATCCAGTTGTTGGTGTGAGTTGGACTCAAGCACGTGCATTCTGTATATGGAGATCTAATACACTCAATGAATATTTGGAAACAAATGGTGATTATCGTGTAAATGATTTTCGTTTGCCAACAGAATCTGAATGGGAATGGGCTGCTCGTGGAGGTCTTGATCAAAGTCCATATCCTTGGGGAGGTCCTTACATTCGTAATAGTAACGGATGTTTCTTAGGAAACTATAAACCATTACGTGGAAATTATCTTGATGATGGCGGAATTCAAACACTAATTGTTGCTCACTATGCTCCAAACGATTTTGGCTTGTATGATATGGCAGGTAATGTTGCTGAATGGTGTATGGATGCTTATGACGAATCAGCATACAATTTTGCACATGATCTCAATATGAATTACTCATACGAAGCAAAAAAATCAGACCCCGAAGTATTGAAACGTAAAGTAATTCGCGGTGGATCTTGGAAGGATATCGGATATTATATGCAAGCAGGTGTTAGAACATACGAATATCAAGATACGGCAAAATGTTATATTGGTTTTAGATGCGTACAAACTTATTTAGGACGTCATATTGATGACGGCGCTGGTTCTTCGAATATATATAGGTAAACAAAAATAATCACAGTTAAATTTAGTATTAATCAATTAAAAAAATCAAAATTAAATTATGGGAATTTATAATTTAGTAAGAAGTAAGGGTTACAAACAATTTATGGCCAAATTGTATGGCTGGGGTGCATCCGTCGTAATTTTAGGTGCATTATTTAAAATTAATCACTATGCAGGAGCAGACCTTATGCTTATATTTGGTCTAGGTACAGAAGCGTGTATTTTCTTTTTCTCTGCATTTGAGCCATTGCATGTTGAACATGATTGGTCATTGGTTTATCCAGAATTAGCTGGTATGGAAGATATCGAACATGGTGCTGCTAAAGGAACTGCTACACAGCGTTTAGACAAAATGCTAGAAGAAGCAAAAATTGGTCCAGAACTTATTGCTAGTTTAGGAGACGGCATGAGAAATCTTGGTGAAAATGCTTTGAAATTATCTGGCGTTGCAGATGCAGCATCAGCTACTGATGGCTATGTTACTAACCTTAATAACGCTGCCGGCAACGTTAAAAATTTATCAGAAGCTTATAACAAAACAACTGTTGCTTTAGAAAACGATATAGTAGCTACTCAAGAATTTTCTGACTCCATTAAAAATGCTTCAACAACTGCCGGTAATTTAGCAGGAGCATATAGTCAAGTTGCTGATAATATTCAGAAAGATATTCATGCAACAGATGATTATGTAAAAAGCATTGTTCATGCTACAGAGTCTGCTCATAATTTAGCTGATAAATATGTGAAATCTGCTGAATCATTGACAAAATCTGCAGATGCTATTGATTTTTCAGCAGTGGATGGAAGAACTTATGGCGAACAAATTCAAAAAATGTCAAAGAACCTAACGGAATTGAATGCTGTTTATGAACTTCAATTAAAAGGTTCATCAGACCAACTCCTAAAAACAAATCAAGTTCAAGAAAGCATTGACGGATTTTTGGCAAATCTTAATGACTCTGTTGAAGGTACTGCAAAGTATAAAGATCAAGTTAATATTTTGGCTAAAAATGTGGCAGCACTCAATCAGGTGTATGGAAATATGCTTGCTGCTATGAATGTAAACAAAACAGTTTAATGCTTTATTCATTTTTAAAAAAAATATAGGAGCAAATTATGGGTGCAACAAATTGTCCGGAAACCCCGAGACAGCGAATGATTTCGATGATGTATCTCGTGTTGACAGCACTTTTAGCTCTCAACGTTTCAAAAGAGATACTCGATTCATTTCTTATCGTAAATGAAAGTTTAGTTACAACAAACGAAAACTTTACTAAAAAAATCGAATTGACATACTCTGCATTCGATAAACAATTGAAAATAAACGAAGCTAAAGTTCGTCCATTTTTTGAAAATGCACAGAAAGCACGTAAAATGGCTAAGGATATGATAAGCTTTATTGAGCAAACTAGAACTGAAGTAATCGCTGCTGAATCAAAAAAAACCGTTGCTGAATGTAAAGATATCAATCTAAGAGAAGTCGGTACCCGTGATAGGTATATTGAAGGTACTCGCTATTTTATTGGTAATTCAGAAACTGGTGCTGGCGGAAGAGGCGAAGCATTGAAGAAAAAGATAGAGGATTTCAAAGCAAATATGTTGAACCTTTTGGACAAAAAGAAACATGCGAAAATGGATTTAGGTTTAGACACTAAAGGTCCATACAAAAACGCTAGTGGAAAAGCTCAAAATTGGGAAATGCATAATTTCTATTATACTATCCTTGTTGCCAATGTAGTTATCTTGAACAAACTTATTGCTGAAGTAAAAAATGCAGAATTCGACGTAGTGAATGCTTTATTGACTGATATCTCCGGTGATGACTTTAAATTTGATGAAGTAGGCGCTAAAGTTGTTGCAAAGAGCAATTATGTGCTCACAGGAGAAACTTTCGAAGCAGATATTTTTGTGGCAGCTTATGACACTAAACAAAATCCTATTATTGAAGTTGGTTCTGGAATTGATTCAAATACAATGGTAATTTCGGGAGCAACAACAAAAGTGGATGGTTATAGAGGTGTTGGGAAATTGAAACTGCCAGCGGGTGCTGCCGGTGTTAAGCAATTTGGTGGAAAAATCACTATAGCGGGTGCGGATGGAACAAGTAAATCGTATCCTTTCAATAGCGAATATGTGGTTGGTACCCCTTCTGCAACTATTTCTCCGACTATGATGAATGTATTTTATATTGGCGTGGATAACCCTGTTTCTATTTCGGTGCCAGGTGCATCAAACGAACAAGTTACTCCATCTATTACTGGTGGCGGTGGAACTATTACAAAATCTCCAGGAAATGGACTTTATAATGTAAGAGTTTCTACACAAGGTAAATGTACTGTAAACGTAAGTGCTAAAATGGGTGCTACATCTAAAAATATGGGCATGATGGAATTTCGTGTAAAACGTATTCCTGATCCTGTTGCTTACGTTGGTGGTGTTAGAGGTGGAGTGATCCCAAAAGCGAATTTACTTGCTGCAGGTGGTGTTATTCCAAAAATGGATGGTTTTGATTTTAATGTATTCCCAACAATAACTAGTTTTACGTTAGCTATTGTTAAAGGTGGAGACTATAATACAGAAACAACAGCCGGAGCAAGATTTTCTGCAAAGATGATACAAATGCTGAACAGTGTAAGTAAAGGACAAAAAGTATTTTTTGAAGATATTAAAGCTAAATTACCTGATGGAACTACTCGTAATTTAGGTGCTATAACATTAAAAGTTGGTTAACCCTTTTAAACGGGAGGTATATTATGAAAAAAAGCATGTTGATTTTATCTGTAATTGGTCTTTTAATGACCATACAGGTTAAAACCTATTCACAAAACAATCTAGGAAAAACTCCTGTGGATGGGCTTTTTGATAAACGCACACAAAGTGCAAATTCGTTGAATCGCGTTCCTATTCCCTATACATCTATTCGAGAATCGGATGTCATGTGGTCTAAACGGGTATGGCGTGTTATTGATTTGCGTCAAAAAATAAACCTTCCATTTTATTATCCAATTGATGAACAACAAGGTCGTAAGAGCTTGATGCAAATTATTTATAATGGTATCAAAGAAAATTCAATCACTGCTTATGGAACGGATGACGAAGAATTTCTAACTCCGTTGACTGCTGCTGATCTAGGAAAAAAACTAGACAGAATTGATACCATACAGGTTACAAGTACTGAACCTCCTTATGATGTTCATGACTCTGTGGTTAATAATAAATTTAATCCATCAGATGTAGTCTTGATTCGTGTTAAAGAAGATTGGTTTTTTGACAAACAACGTTCTGTGATGGATGTTCGCATTATTGGACTTTGTCCCGTAAAAGAACTTTATGATGACCAAGGAGAATTCAAAGCTATGCAACCGATATTTTGGGTTTATTTTCCTGAATGCAGAAAATTGTTTGCAACGAATGAGGTCTATAACAAATTCAATGATGCTGAACGCAGAACATATGATGACATTTTCTTCAAACGTTTGTTCGGAAGTTATATCTATAAAGAAAGTAATGTTTATGATCGTAAAATTGGTCAATACACCAAGGGAATGGATGCATTGCTCGAAGCAGAAAGGATAAAGAACGACATATTCAATATTGAACACGATTTGTGGGAATATTAAAAATATCGAAAAAAGCGTTCAACTATTTAGTTGAGGGCTTTTTTTTTACTATCACAAAATCACAAAAAGCAAAAACTAAATAAAACTCTCTTTCAAAAATAAGCTCTTTTGAAAAAGCAATATATTAAGAAACGTTAGAAACATACATACTAATAGATGTAATATAAAATCAAATCTAACTAACATAAATAAAAATTATAGTACATAAATTTGACCTTAACAAACATAATTGATTTCACAACAAACATAAAAAGAGAAAGATCTTATACAAAACTATTTTATATACTATAAAAAGAAAAACAAGTAATATAAAATCAAATCAATCTAACATAAAACTAAACAGATCTAACATTAAAATCAAAATAAATAACATAAGCGTAAATTTTTTAATCAATATAGGACTTATAAACGAAAGTAGTATTAACCATTAAATTTAAATTTATGGCATTAAGAAAAAGTAAAGAAAGTGGGGCAGTTACAAGCGCAAAGAAAAGACGTGATGGCATGAAGGCAATTGATGACGCCAGAGAAGTACCTGTGGAATATGGTGAAGAGGATAAACCATGCAATACTGCAGTTCTTACCGCTAAAATTGCAGCGTATGACGCAGATCAATCTTTAGCCAATAGCATGTTATCTGATGTTGACACTGTGCTCAACAGAGTTAAAGCTCATGAAAAAGAAATAAAATCTCTTTTTAAAAGAGCTTTGAGCGGTGCTGTTTCAAAATTTGGAGAAGATTCAGATGAAGTTGAAATGATGGGTGGCACTCGTTCATCAGAAAGAAAAAAAAGAGTAAGCAAACCTAAACAAGCTTAGTCTTTCATCTTTCAAAAAGAAAAGCCTTGCAAGTTATGATAAACTTGCAAGGCTTTTGTGTATTTCTTGAAGAGAATATTCTCTTGAAAGGCTAGTGCTTTGCCAAGCCTTCCCCGCCCCTTCTATATCGCATCTGTTACTACTTGAGTTAAGTCTTTTGTTTGTTTTTCGAGAACAATACTACAACGAGTAAAATTATTTATGGGCCATCCTCCCCAAAGAACATAGTTTCCATGATTGTCTTTAGTATTATACACTGCCGTTGTTTTTTCATCAATACTCCATGTCATGGTTTTGTTTTCGTCTGCAAAGCTAATCCCAACATCCATAAATTTGTGATAAACTACTACATCTAAATAATCTTGTGTAATTCCGAGCATATCTAGCAGGGTGGTTAATGACTTTTGTCCCGGCAAACCTTCCAATTTCATTTCTAAAGTAAAACGATTGACGACACCACCATCAACAAAATATTCGCCACCGTTGAAATCAAGTCCAGCATAATTAAAAACTTGATCAATTTTTGAAGCAATTTGCGTGTATTTATTATCACCATACACCACATACATAATTAATGGAGATGCAGTGGAAATAACCGTATTGTCACTACTTAAATGGAAAGCAGTAATAGGAAAATTCAATTGAGATGCATGATCAGCGCCATTGGCATCGTAAACATGTTTCACTGTCCAAACACCTTCCATTAGGGTTTTGGTTGGGGTTGCATCTTTTGTACAAGAAGAAAAGAATAATGTGACAGCAATAAAGCTTGCCATAAACATTTTGGCAAGGAAAGAAGTCGTAGTTTTCATAATGTTTTTTCTTAGAATTAATAATTTTTCAAAAGTACTATTTTTTTTATTGATAGCAATTAATATGCCAAAAGAAATAATAAAATTTCTTTGAATTTGCATTTTGTTTATAAACCTAGAAATTCAATGCCAATGCCACAAATAAAAATTGTGAAGCCTGCAATAGCATGCATATACCGTTGGAGAAATTTCATTGGCAACATCTTTAAACCAAATAAAGGCAGCAGTACCATGGCAATCATTGTAAGAATAGTTGTAAGGCTAAAGACGATTACCACTAAAACAACGCCCGAAGTGCTTTGTTTGGCAGCCGGAAACATCAGCAAAGGTATCAAGGGTTCGCAAGGACCAAACACAAATATCGTGAATAATATCCATGGTGTCATATTGACAGGAGTGGTTTCCTCATGCTCGTGAGCATGCTCTTTTGTTTGTTTATGATTATGATCATGTCTGTGAAAGCTTCCATCATCATGGACATGACGATGATGATGGGGTCTATTCCTTAATCCACGCCACAAACCCCCATGAAAAATACACCAATCCAAAAATAATAAACAACCATGCAGCAACACTTCCACGATACCCTTCAAAAACCGTCAGATGCGCCACACTTAATCCAAAAGCAATTCCTATAGCTCCAATCACAATAGAACTTCCAACATGTCCTAGTCCACATAAAGTAGTAATCCAAACTGTTTTCCAATTCGACCATTTTTTTGCTTTCGAAAGAACGAAGAAAGGCAAATAATGATCAGGACCTGCAAGCGTATGTAAAAAACCTAAAGAGGCAGCAGTAATAGATAATGTTAGGATTTCTGAGTTCATATAAGCTTTATTTTGGCTTGCTTTTCTACATGATTATTAAATAAAACTATCACAAAGCCATGCACTAATTATTGTGCACAAAAGTATAAAATTAGTTGAACTATTTACTATGAAAAATAAAATATTTTATGCAGGCTTTTTGTAAACATTACCCCTGCAAAGAAGCTCTTTTCTATGAATGATGCATCAATTTTAAACCCACCAAATCAATACGATTGTTACTAGCTTTGAGAATAGTGATTTCATACGGAGAAATGTCTATTTTTTCATTGGGCTCGGGGATGCGTTCCACATGTGATAGGATATATCCCGCCAAGGTTTCGTATTCTGAATTTTCAGGAATATCTAAGGGGTATTTGCTGTTTAGATAATCTATCTCAAGGCGCCCCGCGAATATATACTCATTTTCGGCAACATGTTTTTCAGTAAGCTCAGGCACATCGAATTCATCATTAATCTCACCGGTTATCTCTTCAATCAAATCTTCAAGAGAAATCATGCCTGAAGTTCCGCCAAATTCGTCAACGACTATGGCAATACTTTTATGCTGCGCTATAAACATGCGTAGTATTTCTTTTGCCAACATCGTTTGTGGTACAATCAAAATAGGTTTTAGTATGGATTTAATCGTCCTTGGCATCCCAAACATATCAAATGAATGGACATAACCAATGATATGATCAATATGCTTACGATAGACCAATATTTTTGAATGACCTGATTTCACAAATTTTTCGTTCAACTCGGTCAAAGAATCGTTTTCTTCTATCGCCACAATCTCGTTCCGAGGAATCATGCATTCGCGTACCTTCGTAAAGGAGAATTCTATCGCATTTTGAAACATTTGCATCTCGGGCAAATGTTTTTCATTTTCGGCATCTGAAATGGCATATTCTCTCACGTAATGATTCAAATCGGCAGCACTAAATTCATACTTTTCGGTATTAAATTTCAATCTAAATATGTATTGCAATATAAATTCTGATATCTCAATAAAAATAAATTGGATTGGATACAGCAAATAATATGTAAGAAACAAGGGCAAGATAAATACACGAAGAACACGGTTTGGGTTGATTCGAAACAATACTTTAGGTGTGAATTCTGCAACAAATAATATCAGCAAGGTTGATATTATGGTCTGAAGAATCATTACAATAAAATCAGAATTAAAACTCAAAGGAAGGACATCTCGGATATAAGGTTCAAGAATCTGAGCCATAGCAATACCATAAATAACAAGTGAGACTGTGTTGCCCAACAACATCGTTGAAATAAAATCGGCAGGATTGTTTTGAAAACCTGATAATACTTTGCCTGAGAAAAGTCGGTTTTTCTTATCTAATTCTATTTTTAATCTGTTGGCAGTAATGAAAGCAATTTCCATTCCCGAAAAAAAAGCAGAACTGATTACCGTTGAAATTGCTATCAATATGAAATGATTCATGGCGATTGCTATTTTTTTCCGGCTTGAGTATCGTCGGTATTAATATAAAATGTACCGCTCACCTTTTTGATAAACCATTTCAGGAAGGAATCATCAGCCTCCATACCTTCGCCATAAATAATTTTATCTTCTGTAGTGATTTTTACAAACACATCTGTATAAATCTTTCTTCGATTCTCGTCCCAAATCAATTTCTCGGTGTTTAACTTCTCCCCTTTTTCGTTCACTACCACCACATCGTTTTTGGCTTCCATCACATTTTTCTTATCATATTTGATGGCATACTTGGCAGTTAAGTGAGTCTTTACGCGCATCACCGAATCGTAGAAAACCACGTTCACACCTTTTGGCATTTCAACATAAGGATTTTTTCCCATATAACGCTTATAAACCGGAGCTTTCATAATAGCTTTGATTTTAGCAGAATCACTATAAATGATTTCAACGTTCTTGACAGTTTCCAATGGAAAAGTATCCACAAAAGTAATGGCTTCGATATCTTCCATTTTATTTTTGCACGAACATAAAGCTATACCTAAAAAAGCAAGTAGGATTAAAGGTTTTAGCAAGGACTTTGACATGGGAGGTCTAATCTAGCTTTGGTCTGTAGAACCAAAATTCGCGGAAAGAAAATCCAAGCGTGAATTTCACATAGTTTTCTTGAATCAGGTTTTGATTGATGGTTCCTTTTTTTCCTGCTTCAACAGCCAAATTGATAATAGTTCTAATTTTCTTGATAGGGAAGCCTACACCTACGCTTACGCTGAAATCATTGATTTTGGTATTCTTGAGTTCCAAATTACTTTGCCCATAATGAAAACCAAAACGATAGCTCATCTTCTTCCAATATTTTGTTAGAGAAGAATAACGTGGAATAATTTCGCCACCAACCGCAAAATTAAAACTATTGGTGATAGAATCCAACACGCCAAAGCTTTGAAACTTACGCCAATTCTGCCATTCAAAATCTGCACCCAACATCCATTGATTCTTCTTCATAAAAGTGAAACCACCTCCAAG
This sequence comes from uncultured bacterium, assembly GCA_903862465.1. Taxonomy (GTDB): domain Bacteria; phylum Bacteroidota; class Bacteroidia; order Bacteroidales; family CAIWKO01; genus CAIWKO01. Next base: position 20,600 of record CAIOYH010000201.1, read on the forward strand.
GGTTAATGGCATACTTATTTTTCCACTTGTATCACTAATATTTATTACTGTATCTTTGATGCTTTCCACATCCCCAACTGCCGTAAAACGTTCCGCTAGTTGAGTGTTGGTGGCATTAATCTTCATAGGCAAATTAAAATTGGTTCCTAATGTCAAGGCATAGTTCTTCTTTAAATCAATTTGATATTGCAAACCATAATCAAAATAGAAACTTGAAACATGCAAATCATTTTTAATACGTACGTTGAACGAATAGCTTTGGTCGGGAACATACACCGAGCGATTTTTCAAGGTTGAGCCAAACAAATAACCCACATTCACGCCGAGAGATAAATGTTTAAATATCCTAAAAGAAGTTCCCAAATAAGCTTTGTTGATGCCACCTGTTCCATCAAATTTCTCTTGAACCTGACCAATATTTTCCATAGTATCACGGGTTATAATTTGATATCCTGTTTTAGTAAACGGAACCATTCCAATTGAAACACCACACCAATGCGTTACAGGAAATCCAAACAACAGATAACCAATGGACGTATGGTTGGTAAATGCTTGTGTTGTTACGTTTGATTGCAATTGATTAAAATTACTTATGACACCCACATCAAAAATAAAGGTATTTGTATCAAAAGCAGAGTAGGAAGCAGGATTTCCATAATTTATAAAAGCAGGATTACGCACAGCCGATTTCAAGCCACCCATAGCCGATGAATATGCCGAATGGCTCGCTTGAATTTCGCCCAAACCATAATAGGAATAGGGTGAACTGATACGGGTTTGCGCAGTGGTTGAGGAATTTGTTGCACCGAGCAACATCAAAATCAATACGTACTTAATGTGTTTCGTTATTGTCATTATAATCAAGAATTACTTTCAGGCCTGTTAAAACTATATTTGAAACTGCAAATATCTTATTTTTTAGCTTACCAACCAAATAATCTCCATCACCACCCGATAAAATAATTTGGAGCGGAGCATAGTTAGCGCGATATAAGTCAATGATACCATCAATTTCAGCAATAGTACCGTTTATAACACCTGACAAAATTGACTCGCTTGTGTTGGTGCCAATCAGGGTGTTATATTCAATCAAATCTATTAACGGAAGTTTGTCGGTAAAAGTATGTAGTGCGGAAAAACGCATTTGTAATCCGGGAGAAATAGCACCACCAAAATATTCTCCTGCTGCATTTATGAAATCATATTTCACGCATGTCCCTGCATCTATCACCAAAACATTTGTATTTGGGAACAAATCATGAGCCGCTACGGCAGATGCTAAACGGTCTTTGCCCAAGGTTTCGGGGGTTTTATATTTGTTTTTTATGGGAAGAGGCGTTTGATGATTCAAAACAAATAGTTTGCATCGCGCATTTAAAAATTCTTCTATCGCTTCGTCATGATGAATTACGCTCGAAAGTAGGCAGGAAGAAATAGCATAACGCTCAAAAACTTCCTGCAACAAAGTTGTATGTAGCTGTTCGGGAGCATAAAGCATCAGTAATTCTGTATCGGAAAATACAGCTATCTTTTGAAATGTGTTGCCTAAATCAATAACGAGTTTCATAGTAGAATAAAAAAAACGTACAAAGTTACCTTAAAGAAAGGAAAAACAACATTTTTTTTTAATTATTCTTGCTAGATTGAAAATTATTCGTACTTTTGCAGCACAATACATAGGAGGCGACGTAGCTCAGTTGGTAGAGCAGAGGACTGAAAATCCTTGTGTCACTGGTTCAATTCCAGTCGTTGCCACGCAAAGCACATCATTCGATGTGCTTTTTTTTTGCAAAAAAGTTTACAGATACGCTCTCTTTTCGGTATTTTTTCTACCTTTGTGGATATGATTAACCGATTCAAAACTTTTATTCAACAACAACATCTCCTCGCTGCTGAAGCCAAGATACTGCTTGCCGTTAGTGGTGGCGTGGATTCTATGACGATGGTGGAGCTTTTTCATCAGGCGGGTTATCCGTTTGCTATCGCACATTGCAATTTTTCTTTACGCGATGCTGAATCAGAAGAAGATGAATTGTTGGTGCGCACAATTGCAAAAGAAAAATACGGTGTGGAATGCTTCTGTAAGCGTTTTGACACCAAATCTTATGGGAAACGACAGAAACTTTCCATACAAGAAGCTGCCCGTGCGCTCCGCTATGAATGGTTTGAACAGCTTCGCTCGCAACATACGTTCAGCGTTATCGCCACCGCACATCATAAAGATGATCAAATAGAAACTTTTTTCATTAATTTGCTTCGCGGAACGGGAATCGCGGGTCTGACGGGTATCCCACAGCAGCAAAATCATATCATCCGCCCTTTGTTGTTTGCTTCGCGTAGTGAGATTGAAGCTTTTGCCGAGGATAACAAGATTGCGTTTCGCAATGATTCGTCAAATGCCGACAACAAATATCTTCGCAATAAAATTCGACATCAGTTGATTCCTTTGTTGGAAGAACTGAACCCGCATTATTCGGCAACACTTCAGCAAACTATCGGAAACTTATATTATACGGAACACATTTATCGCGAGTTTTTAGCACAGCAGAGCCCCTTAGTGGAAACTCCTGTTGGCGTGGTTCAGATTGATATCAGTGAGTTGAAAAAGTTGCAGCCTTGTGCACATTATTTGTATGAATATATCGCTCGCTTTGGTTTCAACGCAGCGCAATGTCAGGATATTTGCACGGTTATGGAATCGAATTCGGGTAAGGAGTTTTTTTCTGCTACGAATCGTTTGCTTATTGATAGGCAGTTTCTGTTTATTGAGCCTCTTACTGTATCCACTACCCTTGAGCATTATTGCATTGAAGCGCATGAGAAAAGCATCACACTGCCGCTGAAATTAAAATTATCGAACCATAAAAAGACCGAGAAAACGCTGCTAAAATTGGATAAAGATTGTGGCAGTTTCGACAGGGATAAACTCACATTCCCTCTGACTTTGCGCAGATGGAAACAAGGGGATTATTTTTATCCTTTGGGCATGAAAAGCCGCAAGAAGTTGAGTGATTTTTTTATTGATACGAAGATTCCACGAACGGAGAAGTCGAAGATTTGGTTGTTGTGTTCGGATGATAAAATTGTGTGGGTGGTTGGACATCGGATTGATGAACGCTTTAAGGTGGATGAGGGGACGAGGAGGATTTATAAGATTGTGATTAGCGGTTAGGACAAGATCCAAATACCAAGATACATATACCAAGCTCCAAGGAGGGGACCACGGAGACACAGAGACCACTAACGAACACTAAGAGAAAGATTTATTTTGATTTTGTTTTTAGAATTGGACACACGTTCACAAAGGATAATACATAGAAGTACTAAGGCGGAATGTGTTGGTTTGAAATCTCACGATCAACATATTATATGATTTTGATGATTCGTAAAAAGTTAGTCTCAATATAAAATCGTATTTATTGTTAAAATGGAGTTAGCATGTGAATTGTTAAAAATTCGAAGTGTAGAACAAAAAAATCGAAGTGCAGAACAAAAATATCGAAGTGCAGAACAAAAATATCGAAGTGCAGGACAAAAATATCAAAGTGCAGAACAAAAATATCGAGGTGCAGAACAAAAATATATAAGTGCAGAATAAAAATATTGGGGTGAAGGACAAGAATATCGAGGTGAATTGTTAAATTGTTGAGGTGCAGGACAAGAATGACAAGGTGAATTGTTAAATTATTGAGGTGCGGAACAAAAATATAGAGGTGCAGGGCAAGAATATTGAGGTGAATTGTTAAAAAATCAAGGTGCACAAGAGATTATTTATGGTGAATGAGAAATTAATGGGAATGAATACGAAATTATTTATGTCGAGTAACAAATGTTTTATCCTGGATATTAAATCATTAATAGTGATAAGTACCAATTTCGGGGTGAATGAGAAGCTTTATTTTCTGAAGGAATTGGCATTGATGGTAAAGCATGGAGAATGATGTTAGGAATGCATCTAAATAGATAAGGAGTTTTGTGTTAGAGCTTTCGCCAAACTGGGGATTCCTGACCTTGTTGTAGGGTTGGAGGAAAGTTATCTAGGGTTCTCAAACCTTAGACATACGATCTTCCTAAACTTCTTACCTTATTAAATTGTACAATATAAGCGCATATAATAAAAGTAGGTAATAAGGTTGGTTGGTGTGTGGGTGTTTGGGTTTTCGACTAAGGCTAGACTAACAAAAGAAGGTTTTTTGTTCCCACGTTGAGTATAGCATATAAAATAATGTATCGAATGATGTTCGGCTATGGTTATATCTTAATAGAAAATAATATTGTAGTCTGAGCTTGTATATGAAAATATGTGTATCTTTGTACTTAAAAATAAATTTTTGCATCAGCATAATAAATCATGAAATCAATTTTAAAAGTTAGAAATGTCTTTAGAGTTACACTTCTTTTTGTATTAGTAATTAGAATTTTTTTCATTAAATATATGAACTTTTCTTTTGAAGTGGCTTCTTATGTAATTTTAGGTATTGCATTATTGGGTACGCTTATTTTTGAGATAATTGTATATAATAAAACCCACAGGAAATAAAATATGAGCAGACAATTATACAAATACACATATTATTCAATCTGTGCTTTTTTTATTATTGAATTATTCGCGGCTTTAGCGTTACGTGATCATGTAAAAAATGAATTAATTTTACTTATAATCAATTATGGTTTTTGGTTTAGCTTTGGTTTATTGTTTGGATTTAGTGTTTCATCCTATATTATTCGATTTCAAAATAAAAACCGATGAGTTGATCTCATAAAATTACAAAACGAATGACGTTCGGCTAAGGTTCTGTTTTAGTTAAAAATGTTGTTGGAGGATTAGTAGGATGGTAAGTCTTCTATGGTCCATTCCTTATATAACGCCCTTTCAGGGCTATAGAGTTTCTAGATGCGATAGTAACAGCAGGGCTTCACCCTGCGCTAATGTATTATGCCCTTTCAGGGCTGAGGAGTTCATAGATGTGATTTTAACCATAGACCTTCAACCTGTGTTAATGTCTAACGCCCTTTCAGGGCTAGAGAGGTTCTAGATGTGATTGTAATGCAGGGCTGCACCCTGCGTTAGTGTATTATGCCCTTTCAGGGCTGAGGAGTTCATTGAAGGGATAGTAACGCAGGGCTGCACCCTGCGTTAGTGTATTATGCCCTTTCAGGGCTGAAGAGTTCATAGATGTTATATCAACTATAGGCTTTGCCATTTCGGCAGTAGCCTCTGCCTCTGTCGCCGCTATCCGTTTAGGCTTCTGTCTAATTGCCTGCATCTCCTAATCTCCATGTAAGAAATCTATTATCACCACCTTCGAAATAAATTTGCGGGCAAGTCCCTGTTATTTTAAGATATTTATGTACCTTTGCAAAAAAACCACAGATGATATTCATTACGCGTCGCGAACATTTTAATGCAGCACATCGTTTGTTTCGGAAGGATTTTTCGGATGCGAAGAATCTGGAGATATTCGGTAAATGCTCTAACCCCAATTGGCATGGGCATAATTATGAGTTGTTTGTAACGGTGTGTGGGGAGGTGAATCTGCAAACGGGTTTTGTGATTGACCTGAAGGTGTTGGGCGAAATCATCACCAAACATATCATTGAAAAACTTGATCACAAAAACATCAATCTCGAAGTTGATTTTATGCAGGGCAAATTAGCCTCAACGGAAAACATCGCCATCGGCATTTGGAATCAGTTGCAGACGGTGATAGCCGAACATGAGGGGAGGCTCTATTGTGTGAAACTGTGCGAGACGGAGAATAATTATGTGGAATATTATGGTAAAAAATAAAAACAGAAAAAGATGAACACTATTGACGAATCAATGCTAGAAGAGAACAAAATGGACGATGTTCCTGCCGAAATAAAAACGACGAACACCATTTTGATGGAAGCTTTGTCGCAACATTATAAAAGTATCCTGCAATTAATTGGAGAAGATGCCGATCGGGAAGGCTTGCTGAAAACGCCCGACCGTGTGGCAAAGTCAATTCAATATTTGACGCATGGCTACGACCTGAATCCGAAAGAGATATTGGAGTCGGCGATGTTTAAGGAAGATTATAAACAAATGGTGATTGTGAAAGATATCGAAATCTATTCGATGTGCGAACACCACATGCTGCCCTTTATAGGAAAAGCGCATGTGGCGTATATTCCTAACGGTTATATCGTTGGATTGAGTAAAATTCCGCGCGTGGTGGATGCTTTTGCGCGCCGTTTGCAGGTGCAAGAACGTTTGACATCGCAAATCAAAGACTGTATTCAAGACACGCTGAAGCCTTTGGGCGTTGCAGTGGTGATTGAAGCGAACCATTTATGCATGATGATGCGTGGGATACAGAAACAAAACTCTGTGACCACCACGAGCGACTTTACGGGTGCTTTCTTGATGGAAAAAACCCGCTCGGAGTTTTTACATCTGATAAGCTCAAATCTTCATTAAAAAATATCACAAGCTAACGAACTTCCAATGACTAATTAAACGATAATGTCTTCCTATATATTCAGCCACTCCATCATCGAATTTCCTATTTTTATCAAATACAAATCCAAAAAGAATTGGTTTTTGTTAGCAGAAGGTATTCGAAAGAATCTGGAAACGGGCGTTTGGGATGTTCGGCTTTTGCAAGATTTCAGTGAATTTCCGTGGATGCGGAAGAGTTTGAAGGAAGGCATACGTTTTTCGGTGTCGAACAACCACCTTATCGTCATTAAACTGAAACGGGCGTTTCTGTGCAGCCGCATCTGTGTGTTCATCAATGGACATAAATTTAAAAGACATCATTTTTCGCAACACAAACTATCCTATTAATATCAATCTTTTATGGAACTGCCAACCAAATACGATCCCAAACAAACCGAAGATAAATGGTATGCATTTTGGCTTAAAAACCGTTTCTTTCATTCAGAACCTGACCATCGTCCGGCTTACACCATCGTGATTCCTCCGCCCAATGTGACGGGCGTGTTGCACATGGGGCATATACTCAATAACACTATTCAGGATATCATCATTCGTCGTGCACGTATGTTGGGCTTCAATGCCTGTTGGGTTCCCGGTACGGACCATGCCTCTATAGCTACGGAAGCTAAAGTGGTGAACAAACTGAAATCCGAAGGCATAGACAAGAAAGATTTGACACGCGATGAATTTCTGCGTCACGCGTGGGAATGGAAAGAAAAACATGGCGGCATCATCTTAGATCAGTTGAAAAAATTAGGTGCATCTTGCGATTGGGATAGGACAGCATTTACAATGGACCCTGCCCTCTACGAATCAGTGATAGATGTGTTTATTGACCTTTTCGAAAAGGACCTTATCTATCGTGGGGTGCGCATGGTGAATTGGGACCCCAATGCTTTGACAGCAGTTTCGGACGAAGAAGTTATTTATAAAGAAGTGAATTCCAAGCTGTATTATGTTCGTTATCGCATAGAAAACACCGAAGATGATTGGATAACGATAGCGACCACACGACCCGAAACGATATTGGGCGATACGGCTGTTTGCGTTCATCCCGAAGACGAACGTTACACACATTTGAAAGGCAAACGAGTAATCATTCCCTTGGTGAATCGTTCGGTTCCTTTGATTTTTGATGCATACGTGGAACGGGAATTTGGTACAGGTGCGTTGAAAGTTACGCCTGCCCACGATATCAACGACTATAACCTCGGCATAAAACATAAGCTGCAAAGCATAGACATATTCAACGACAACGGAACCCTCAACGAAAAAGCGGAACTATATATTGGCGAAGACCGTTTTGAGGTACGAAAGAAGATAAGCCTCGAGCTTCAGGGAAAAGGGTTTATGGTGAAGACCGAAGATATCATCAACAAGGTTGGCTATTCCGAACGCACGGACGCGGTCATAGAGCCTAAATTGTCTATGCAATGGTTTATGAAGATGGCAAACCTTGCCAAACCTGCGCTCGATGTGGTGTTGAGCGAAGAAGTAAAGTTCTATCCCGGGAAGTTCATCAATACCTATAAACATTGGATGGAAAACGTGAAGGATTGGTGCATCTCGCGTCAGCTATGGTGGGGACAACAAATTCCTTCTTATTATGCTCCCGATGGCAGTATTTTCGTTGCAAAGACGGCTGAAGAAGCGCTTGCAAAAGCACAACAATCCGGTTTGAACCTCAAGATTGAAGACCTCCTTCAAGATGAAGATGTGTTGGACACATGGTTTTCGTCATGGTTGTGGCCCATCTCTGTATTCGATGGCATACGGAATCCTGATAACAGAGATATCAATTACTATTATCCAACCAAAGACCTCATCACGGCGCCTGAGATACTTTTCTTTTGGGTTGCCCGTATGATAATGGCGGGATTGGAATACCGCAAAGCCATACCGTTCAGCAATGTTTACCTTACGGGAATCGTGCGAGACAAATTGGGCCGCAAGATGTCGAAACAGTTGGGCAATTCGCCCGATCCCATCGAGCTGATGGAGAAATTCGGAGCTGATGGCGTACGTATGGGAATGTTGTTGGCATCGCCTGCCGGAAACGACCTTCCTTTCGATGAGTCGCAATGCGAACAGGGACGCAACTTCAGCAATAAGATATGGAACGCTTTCCGCCTTATCAAAGGTTGGCAGGTGGACGACAGCATTCCACAACCGCAAAGCAGTAAAGTATCTGTGGAATGGTTCAATGCTACGCTCAACAGCAGCATGCTCGAACTAAACGATCATTTCGAAAAGTATAGGATGTCGGATGCCATTTTGTGTATCTATAAACTGATATGGGACGATTACTGCTCTTGGTATTTGGAGATGATTAAACCTGCTTATCAGCAACCCATAGACCGCATGACATTTGAAGCTACATTGGATATCTTCGAAAAGCTGATGCAGTTACTTCATCCCTTTATGCCATTCATCACAGAAGAACTTTGGCATCACATACGCGAACGCCAAGAAGGCGAATCGGTGATGATGACTGAAATGCCGAAAGCGGGTGCGTTTGATAAAGAGTTTCTGCAGAAATTTGTTTATACCCAAGAAGTGATTAGCGAAATTCGAACTATCCGCAAAGAGAAGAACATCCCGTTTAAAGATGCTATCAAGCTGATGATTCGGAAAAACAATAATGAAGAGATGGATACTACGTTTGATACGGTGGCTGCCAAACTTTGTAATATAAGCCAAATTGAATATGTTACGGAGAAGGTGGAACAGGCTATTTCCTTCTTAATCCAATCCACAGAGTTTTATATTCCTGTTGAAGGGAAGATAGATACGGAAGCCGAGATTCGCAAATTGGAAGAGGAGTTGAAATATAACCAAGGCTTTTACGATTCGGTGATGAAGAAATTGGGCAACGAACGTTTTGTTAGTTCTGCTCCGCAACAGGTGGTGGATATAGAACGGAAGAAACTTGCGGATGCGCTACAAAAAATCAACATTATTGAAGAACAGATTAAATCGCTGAAGGCATAGTTGATTTTAGGTGATTTGCCTTTTAAGTTTATCCTTTAAATATAAAGCATGGAGAGCATACTTTCTCTCCCCACATAGTCTTATATATGTTCCGTCATTTTTTTGACGAGAGGGGATTTGTGCAGGAATTCTTTCGCGACAATTCTGATGACGGTGTAGGTTGGAATGGCTAAAATCATCCCGGGGATGCCTGCTGCACTTCCCGCAATCAATATTACCAAGAATATTTCGAGCGGATGGGCTTTCACCACATTTGAATAAATGGTGGGCTGAAAGAGAAAGGCATCTAAGACATTAATAGCAATAAGAATCCCGCTTATTTTCAAAAAGACAGGCATTAAATCTAAGGTTTGACCTGATTCGACGATGCCACTCACGGCGAATATCATGGCAATAATCCATCCAATGATAGGACCCACATAAGGAACAATATTCATGATGCCTGCAAAGAAACCTATCATCAAAGCGTTTTTGAATCCGAACAGCCACGTGGCGACTGTTATTAAGGTGATGACGATAATCAAATCTAAACATAAACCAAGAAAATACTTCGACAACATTTGAATGGTTTTCAGATACACATGTTTAATTTCAGATTGAAGTCTTAGAGGTGTTAGGAGCATGATGCCATTGAGCAACATACGATTTTCTTTCAGGAAAAAGAAAGTAATAAATCCAACAACAAAGATGGCAACCAAAAGACTTCCTGTAAAGCCGATAAGGGTGTTTGCTACGTCTGAGATATTGGTAATATTGATAAAGGACATTATCTTGTTGGAAATGATGGTTTCGAGATTATCGGTAGGAAGGATAATTTGGTGAGAAATCAAGAGGTTTTCTATCCAACTGATAGGCTCTTTTAAACTACTGCTAATTAATTCGGGGTTGATGGCTGACAAAGATGTTATTTGGGTGACAAGCATGGGAAGAACGAGCGCGAAAAATCCTAAGATGACACCATAAATAACCAAGAGGGTGATGATGGCACTGAGCGTATGAGGGAATTTTCGTTTGCCTATTTTTATCTTATCTAATAGTAGTACCAAAGGTCTTCCCATGATGGAAAGCACTGCAGAAACAAGTATATAAACCAAGATACTTGAAAAGAACCAAAGCAAAAAGCCGATTAGGACTAACAGTAGGATTATGAAAATCCATTTATTTTTCTTGTACATAGCATATTTTTTTCAAAGGTAGAAAAAAGCCATTACATACAGTGAACAAATATGAAAAAAGTTCAGAAACTATTCTATTTAAAGATGCAGTTACGATTTCATCAACGCATAAAGTTTGCTTTGAATCCGAAAAGAGGGCGCTACAGGTTCAGTGTATATTGAATCGCGATGTTTCTTGGTGCTTCAATATAGCCGGGGCGTGTCATATATTCGGTGTTGAACAAATTGTTTACAAACAAACCGATACGTTGTGTTTCTGTAATATCAAACATGCCTCTCACATTGAATAACGCATAGCCTTTATTATGTTTGTCTCTATAGGCTTTAATTCCCGGAAGCAAATCAGAAGGAGCATATCCATCTATAAGAGGGGCTTCGAAAGCTTTATCAATATTGATGATGTTGCTATTGTAGATAAATGTAGCGCCAAACGTAAAGAAATCAAACGTAACTTCAAAGTCAGCTTTTACGGAATGCAAGAAGCGATATTTCAAATATTTATTATTCTCCGTTTTTGTGGTATCTTTCGTAGGATCATAACCTAAGTCAATAGGATTCGTAAAGGTATAGCCAATCAAAGCAGAGGCAGGAAATCCAAACATGGTGCCTTGTCCTGTGAAAGTGGCATCAATACCATTTATCCTAGCATGACCTACATTGAGCGATTTGAAACCAACATCTGCAAGGGTTGGGTACGCTGCTGTATCGGGCTTGTAAATACCAAAAGTGAACTCTATCATGTTGGAATATTCTGTCCAAAAACCTGCTACGTCGAGGTATCCATTCCAATGACCTAATTTCACCCCTTGCTTTATACCAAGCTCAGCACTCCAACCGGTTTCAGGATTTAGCGTTCTGTTGGGGAAAATATTTAAGCCACCAACACTAGTCTTTACAAACTTCTCGGCGATAGATGGGAATCTGTATCCCTGACCAAAAGAAACTCTGATAAACGTATATTTTGCTGCTTGATAGTTTGCGCCAATGCGAAAAACAGGAGTGATGGGCAATCTATGTATTTTTCCTTTGATTTTATAGGAAAAGGAGGATTCCGATTGCGCCGTGTCTATCCGATAGTACTCCCCACGAACGCCCAACGAAATGGTCAATTTCTTCCAAAATTTCGCATCATACTGTGCATACAAGGACATATTGAGCCCATCATGCTTGCCGAAGAGTTCAGCCTGTGATTGTGAATAACTGCCCGACATGCCGGCAGTTAAATTATGTTTCCCTTTATAACTCTTTTGATATTGATAATCGCCGTAATACAAGTCGGCATCGTTATTTTTGCTAGGGTCGTCAGCAAAATGATTTGTTTGTCTGTAGTAACGCAATTTCAGACTGTATTTACTGCCTTTCTTATTGAAATAGGTAAAATAGGGGTCAATATTGGTTCTATAGCCTGCATTGGTGGAAATGGCATCTTTACGTTGTTTCCATGCGCCTGAATCGGAGTTTTGCCACAGGAAGAAACTTACATTGTTTGCATACATATAGTTTGCATTCAAACCGAAAGAAAGTCCTTCGATTTTTTTAACTCTGTAGCGCAAATTGACATTGAACCTTTCATGGTTTTCGTAATTTGGGGTACGAAAGCCTTGATCCATAAATAAATTACCACCAACGACTAAATCAACCTGCCCAATCTTCCGTGAATGGCAAAAACTTAAGGCACCAAAGCCGGGGTTCTTCACGCCAACATTTGATAAAGGAAAGAAAAATATTCCGGCACTACTCTTGGCATAGGGCAGCTCCATTTCATCCCACCAAATCAATTCTTTTCTTTTAGGATTCATATACACCCCATTGTTGATGGTTATCTTTGTGCTTGGTTTATCCTTTGGATAGGCTGTGCGTAAATTGATAACGCCATTGAGTGCTGAAGAACCAAAAAGCGCAGACGAAGCACCTTTCAGAACCTCCACCTGAGAAATATTTTCTATGGGCATATAATTCCATTTGGCATCGCCGGCATCGGGCGCCAACAAAGGCATATCGTCAACCATCACCAAAACGCGACTTCCGGCGCCATAACTGTAGCCACTGCCACCTCTGATACTAGGCTGTCCATCATACACATCCACACCGGGGAGTTTGTTGATTGCTTCATTCAAAAGATTAGTGTTTTGATTTTCTATTTGATTTGGTTTCAACACCTGCATGGAAATAGTTACATCGGAGAGTTTTTGTTCGAACTTTCCGGCACTCACCACAACGCCTTCTATCATCATGGATTCCTCGAAAATATTGACATTCTCCGTGATGGTTTGCCCCGCTTTCACTTCGTAGGTTTTTTCTATAGAGCCGTAGCCAATATATTTGAATGTAACTGTGACTGTACCAGCATCCACCGTAATAATGAATTTGCCATCTATGTCTGTAACTGTGCCTTTAGTTGGGCTAATAATCACATTAACTCCGGGAATTGTTTCTTTGGATTTGCCATTAAAAACGGTGCCTTTTATGGTTGCTTGTTGTGCAAAAAGTAAATTTGCAGAAAAAAGAAAACAGATTAAGAAAAAAGTGTATAATTTTGCCATTGAAAAATATTTAATTCGTAAAAATAATATTGAGTGCAAATTTAAAAAAAAAATGGAACAAATGGGGATTAATACGAGTATGCTACTAATGATAATAATTAATTTGAGTTTTGATGACAAAAGAAAAATATCTAAACCTATTGATATTAATTATTTTGCGAACGGAATCCCTACGAATTCAATTGTGAATTTGTGCTTTTATTCTTTTGTTAAAAAACCTTAATAAATCATTGTATGCTCATTTATAAGATTGCAATCACACAAATTCCGGGGATAGGAGACATCAACGGGAGGAAAATTATAGACTTTTTCGGGGGTGTTGAAGCTGTTTTTAAGGAAAAGAAAGCGCATCTGATGAAGGTGCCCGGTATTGGAGAAAAAACAGTTGCAACCATCATTAAGGGTCGCGAAGAGGCGCTTCGCCGTGCCGAAAAAGAAATTGAATTTATAGAGCGATTTAAAATTACTTGTTATTTCTATACAGACGAAGACTATCCTAATCGGCTAACGCAATGCGTGGATGCGCCTATGATGTTGTATTTTAAAGGGAATGGCAATCTCAATACCGCCAAGATACTGAGCGTGGTGGGCACTCGAAGTGCGACAGATTACGGAAGGGATTGTTGTATGAAAATTATTGACGACCTTGCCGATCTCGATGTGCTTATTGTGAGTGGTTTGGCTCATGGCATTGACACCGCTGCCCACAAAGAAGCTTTGAAAAACCATTTAGAGACCGTAGCGGTTTTGGCACATGGGCTCGACCGAATTTATCCGCAGGTGAATCGCAATTTGGCGCAACGCATGATTGAACAAGGGGGCTTGCTGACCGATTATATGAGCGAAACCAATCCCGACAGGGAAAATTTTCCGAAACGAAATCGCATTATTGCGGGTTTGGCGGATGCCACTTTGGTGGTTGAAGCTGCCATAAAAGGGGGCGCTTTGATAACTGCCGACATTGCCAATTCCTATAACCGTGATGTGTTTGCCGTGCCCGGAAAAATCGGCGATAAATATTCGGAAGGCTGCAACTATTTTATCAAAAACAATAAGGCGGCTTTGGTGCAATCAGCTGACGACATCAAATATATGTTGGGATGGGACACCCAAAAGAAAAAAACCGAAGCCGTGCAAGGTAAATTGTTTATCAAGCTCGAACCCGATGAGGAGACGATAGTCAACTTGCTGATGGCGCAGCAACAGATTAGTGTGGATGGAATTTGTATTGAATTGCAAATTCCCACAAGCCGCGTGGCGGCTGCTTTGCTGAATTTGGAGTTTGAAGGTATCGTGAAATGTATGCCGGGGAAGATATATGGGTTGGTGTAAGAGATGCGCTATTGTAATAACCAATGTCATTCAATAGTTACAAACTATTGATTAGGAGGTTTGGAGTTGCAAATTTCGAACAACGAATAATATCCACACTAAGAATATTACTAATTTCCCCCTAATAATAAAAGTAGTTTATTATCAAATATGAAATAATCTAAAATTCTTGATTCCAAAATTTAAAATGAAGAAACAGTATTTTTTTAACCTTAGTAGAAAAGCTAAACAAAGATAAAATTAAACCTTATGACCTCATTTTATCGTCAATATTGCCCCTATTCCAAAAAATCTTTATGTTAACATCAAGGCTTAATAACTCAAAGCCCAACAATATATAACAGTCGTTCATGTTGCCTTTTAAACATTTTTATAATTGATTGAATATGTGAAGGAAGAGACTTATATTCTCAAGGAATTGAGTTATAAACTGACGGAATTGAGTTATAAACTGACGGAATTGAGTTCAAAACTCACGGAATTGATTTCTCCGCTCACGGAAGAGACTTCAAACCTCACGGAAGAGACTTTCAAGCTAACGGAAGAGACTTAGTCCGTTAAAACCTATGTGCTATGCTAGCGGAAGAGAGTTATACGCTCACGGAAGACTCTTCACAGCTCACGGAAGAGACTTATAAACTAGCGGAAGGGACTTCACAGCTCAAGCGGAGCATACTTTTTGTGCGGAATTCAATTTAAAATACGCGGAATTGACTTATAAACTCACGGAAGACACTTCTAAGCTTACGGAAGACACTTCAAACCCGACGGAATTGAATTCAATGCTAGAGGAAGAGAATTGAATATTCAGAGAATTATGTAGGTAATATTCTTTATGTAAAAATCCTTAATCAAACAATTTATTATACACCCCTGCTGCTTTAGCCGAAGTGCCGTCAAATATCTTTATGCCATCTTTGAGGCAGATGCCTCTTTTGCAAATCTCCATAACTTCGTTGGGGCTGTGGGAGACGAAAAGCAGTGTGGCGCCATTTTCAATAATTTGGTGGATGCGCTGCATACATTTTTTTTGAAATCCTTTGTCGCCCACCGCCAACACTTCGTCTATCATCAAAAGTTCGGGATGACCCGTCATGACACTGCTGAAGGAGAGGCGCGCCAACATGCCTGTGGAATACATTTTGGTGGGCATGCGCAGTTGTTCGTTGGTTAATTCGGCAAAGTCGCTGACTTTTTCTATCATTTCGGTGCGGGTTGCTTTGCTATAATTGCCCGTGAGCGCCAAGGCGATGCGCATGTTTTCGTAGCCCGAGAGTTCCATCTCGATTCCGGCTCCGAGCGCCAAGAGGGGAGAGATGCGGACATGGGTTTGGAGGGTGCCCTCTTCGGGACGTATGATGCCTGCTATGCATCGCAATAAGGTGCTTTTGCCGCTGCCATTGGGACCTAAGATGCCCACCGAATCGCCTTTCTGTATATCCAAATCAATGTGATGCAACACGCGATGTTTCTGAAAAGGCGCAATAAACGACGCTTTTAGAACGAAATCTTTTATAGAATGGATTCCCTTGCGGTTTTGGAGATAACTTACGGAAACGTTTTGAAGTTTGATTACAGATTCCATGGCGTTTATAAGTTTGAGATGAATCCGTTGCGTATTTTTCGATAAATCAACAAAGCGATGAGGGAAGCCACAAGGGTGATAGCGAGACAATTTATCATGTAGTGGAGGGATGGGGCTGTGCCCTCGTAGAGCACGTTGCGGATGAGTTGCAGGAAATGATATAAGGGGTTGAATTTGACGATAAGTTTGTATTGTTCGGGCACCATATTGGAAGGATAAGCGATAGGCGACAAATAGAACAAAGCAGGGTTGATGGTGTTCCACAGGATGCCGACATCGCGAAAGAAAACATTGAGAGCGCCCAAGATAATCCCGACCGCGAATATAAAAATAGAAAACAAAAGGATGACGGGAATGAGATAGAGAAGATTGAAGGTGATGTGGAGTCCCATAAAATACATAATAACCATGAAGGGAATCAAACCCAACAGAAAGCTGAGCAGTTCGCTGCCCAATTCCGTGAGGGGATATAATGTTTTAGGGATGTTGAAGGATTTGATGAGGAAGGTGTTTTTGATAAAAACCATACAGAGTTGGCTTGTTCCGCCCGAAAAATAAATCCAAAACACCAAACCGCTCAACACATAAAGCGGATAGTTTTGAATGTTGGGAAAGGCATGGGAGAAAATCGTGTAGAAAATCAATAGGTAGAGAAAGGGATGCAGCAAACTCCATAAAAATCCCAAAGCAGAATGTTTGTATTTAAGCTGCAGATTTTTATAAATCAAAAATAAAATAATATACTTGCGACTACCCGTCATGACTAAATTTTTGAACAAAATAAAGCATTTTTTTTGATATAGACAGTAACTATTCGCAAATGCATAGTTGTAAGGAAGTTTTTAGGATCGCTGAAACACATAGCTGAAAGCTGACGATCAACAGATTCTAGGCAGTTGTTCGCCCGTGAGCATATCTATAATGCGCTTCCCTCCTATTTGGGTTTTGAGCAATACTCTTTGAGGGTTTTCGGCGGTCACTTCGCCAATGATGCATGCTTCGGTACCTAAGATGTTATTGCGCATGACGTCAAGTACCTTGTCGGCATCTTCTTGAGCCACTACCAACACAAGTTTGCCTTCGTTGGCAATATACAGGGGATCGAAACCAAAGACTTCGCACAAACCCAACACGCTTTCGCTCACAGGGATTTTATCTTCATCCATCAAAATGCCATAGTGTCGGTTTTCGACCAATTCGCATAACACGGTTGCGATACCTCCGCGGGTGGCATCTCGCATAAACCGAATGGAGTTGGAAGCTTGCATACTATCTTTTATCAATAGGTTAAGGCTAGCACAATCGGATTTCAAATCATCAGCAAATTTGATATTGTTGCGCGAGCCAATGATGGTTACGCCATGCTCGGCGATATTTCCGTTGATGATAATTTTGTCGCCGGGTTGGATGTTGTCGCCATAGCTGATATGTTTGTGTTGCGGATTTATCACGCCGATGCCGCTTGTGTTGATAAATATTTTGTCGCATTTGCCTTTGTCCACCACTTTGGTATCGCCTGCCACAATGCGGACGCCTGCCTTGCGCGCTTCATCCGCCATGGTTTCCACAATTTCTTCTAATTGGGCGAACGGAAAGCCTTCTTCGATAATAAACCCACAACTCAAATATAAAGGGGTGGCACCCGAAACCGCCAAATCATTCACGGTGCCACACACAGCCAACTTGCCGATGTTTCCGCCCGGGAAGAATATCGGGTCAACCACGTAGGAATCGGTGGTGAAGGCGATATGTGTGTCGGGCAAATCCAATAAAGAGGCATCCGTAGGGAAATGCTTATCGTTTTCGCCGAAGTGTTTAAAAAAGATGCTTTGTATCAGTTCGTGGCTTAGTTTGCCGCCGCTGCCGTGTCCGAGGAGTATGGTTTTATTGTTCATGATGATTTTATTTTTCGACAAATATAGATACTTCGTTTCACATTTTGCCAAATAATTTTTAGGAGGTGAATAAATATTCTACGTTTTTAAACGTTGCTAAAGAACAAGAATTATAAATTTCCATAATAAAAACCTTTTTTAATTGATTAAATGTGTAATTTTATGGTTTTAAATCTCAAGGGGGTTTAAGGCATTATAAAAGATAAAAAAGTACGGTTATTTCAGTAAATACAAATTAGATGTTTCTATTTTTAAGACTATTACGCGAGAGTTATTTGTTCGCCTTTCAGGCGATAATCGTGAATAAATTGCGCACCATTTTATCCTTATTGGGGATAACGATAGGTATTTTTGCTGTCATTACGGTTTTCACCATCGTAGATTCGATGCAATTAACCATTAGAAAGAATATTGAATCTTTGGGAAACAACACCCTTTTTGTCCAAAAATGGCCCTGGGCTTTTGGAGGGGATTATCCTTGGTGGAAATATATGAACCGCCCCGAACCGAAATATACTGAGATGAATGAAGTGTTGAAACGTGCCAATGGCATAGAGTCGGCAGCTTTTATGATTTCGACGAGCAAAACCATAAAACGTTTAGACAGAAGTATTGATAATGCCGAAGTGCTATGCGTGTCGCACGATTACAGTCAGGTGTGGACGGTGAATGTGGCTAATGGGAGATATTTCACCCCTCTAGAATCGGCAGGTGGCAAGAATGTGGTGATTATTGGGAGTACTATTGCCGAAAGTTTGTTTCCAAATATTGACCCTATAGGTGAGCAGGTGAAAGTGTTTGGCAGAAGTTTGGAGGTTATCGGTGTCTTTAAGAAGGAAGGCAAAGATTTATTCGGCAGCGGACCTGATGAGCAGGTGTTGATACCGATAAATTTTGCTAGAAATATTATTGATGTTCGTTATGAAGGCTATCAGCCGACGTTAATCGTCAAAGCGCGTCCTATGTATTCGAATGCGGAAGTGAAAGACGAACTCACGGGGGTGATGCGCTCCGTTAGAAAGCTCAAACCCGGTGCTGACGATGATTTTGCCATCAACGAAACCGATATTTTGACCAAAGGTTTTGAAGGCATCTTCTCTGCCATGACGATAGGCGGATGGATTATCGGGGGGTTCTCCTTATTGGTGGGCGGTTTCGGGATTGCCAATATTATGTTTGTTTCGGTTAGAGAACGAACCAATATCATTGGGATACAGAAGTCATTGGGTGCCAAAAACTATTTCATATTATTCGAATTTTTATTCGAAGCCATCATCTTGAGTTTGATTGGAGGTTTGCTTGGCTTGCTCTTGGTGTATTTGGGGACCTTGGGTGTTTCGGCTGCTTTTGATATGAAACTTACGCTTACCTCGGGCAATATCATGCTTGGCATCTTTGTTTCTGCAACGATTGGATTGATTTCAGGATTTATACCTGCGTTTATAGCTTCTAAGCTAGATCCTGTGGTGGCAATCCGAACAGGAAGTTAACGGGAGTTCTATAAATTAGCTTCGCTGAGCTCGCCTTTGGCTCGGTTGTCTATTTCTTCATTGGACATCAATTTTTAAAATGCTCACCCCGACCTTTTGTCGGGACTCCGCTTTTAAAAATCTTGTCCGCCTCGAAAAATCTAATTTTTAGAACCCCTCTTTATAAAATTATTTCTCAATTTGAGGATCGGTGAAAGCTTCGGAATCTGATTTGGATGCGCCATCGAGGTGATACTTTTTATAGGATCGCAAGGAGATGAAGATGGATATCAGCAGCAACACAATTCCTGCAATGAAAGTACCCGTGAACCCAACGATCATATAAATCCCCAAGCCTAAGACAGGCGCAAAGAAAGATCTAAGCCCTGTAAAACTGAGATGTATGGCTTGATATTCGGAGGCTTCTTCTTTTTTACAAAAATAAACCGACCCAATACTCCACAGCAAGGACATTGTAGCAGCAAAAACACCATTGAACAGCATGGCTAAAAACAAGGTGTAATACACTTTTATTCCTTTAATCCATATAAACCAAGGGGCATAGGTTGTCAGTCCGATAAACAGCAGATAAAATAATAAGGAAGCAAAGGTGATGGCTGAGAATCGTCGCGGATCCATTTTGCCTAAGAGTTTTCCGAACAAGGGGAGCAGCAGTATGGCTAACAAATTGTAGGAGTTTTTGTAGAAAGCAACGCTTGAATAATTCAAATCCAAAGCCTTGTTGAAATAAATGGCAATGACAGAAACGGTGCCCATGAATGCAAAACCATAATACATAAAGCCCACTTCGAAATCACGGAAGGGTTTGTTGATGCGCATTTTTTGTTGCATATCTGCGATAGTTCTTTTTATGGATTGCCACAATGGGATGCGTATTGTTTCTATGGCTTCCTCTTTAAAATGAATTTGAGCCAACAACCAAACCGAAAACATGCCCAAGAGGGCTATAAACGGGAATATATAGCGGTAGATGTTTTGGTCTAAATCGAGCATCATGCCATAAAAAAAGGTGACGAGCAACATGACAATTTTATTCGCAATGGTCGCATAGCTATAGAATACGCTGAAATTCTCGTGCGAATAATTTGATTTCAAAAACTGATTTATGGTAGGATAAATAATGGGGTTGGCAAAATAATACACGAGGAAAATCGTAAGAAATATGTAGTGATACATCCATACGTTGGCGATATGCCCCACATCCATAGGAAAGAGAACAAGCAAAATCAAAGGCGCTCGTGTGAAAACTCCCAACCAAATCAGAAATCTCTTTTTGTTTTTTACCCTGCGCGACCATTCGTTGAGTAAGACCGAGAACGTTAGTACAAAGACACTAAACTGAAATAAAACACTCACGCCAACGTCACTACCATGGAGGCTTTTGAGAAACACAAATTCGTTTAAAGCCAACACGCCAAGAATAATCCCTTCGATAATGGAGTATGCGAAATGAATTCTAAAGGTATTTTTCTCGATTGCACCAAGCTTTTGGCGGAATATAAATGGCATATTTTTTTGTTTCAGTGTGCAAAAGTACTTCATAGAATTGAGATATTGCAAAGAAATATTTTGAGATAAAAAAATTATACCGACTTTTGCAGCATAATTACTGAAAATGAAATTTGTTTCTGAATATCGTGATAAAGCACTTGTGGAAAATATCGTGAATGAAATCCGACGGGTTTCTCATAGAGATATTGCTTTGATGGAAGTTTGCGGTGGACACACCATGTCTATACATAAGTTTGGCATCCCTTCCCTATTGCCTCCCAACATTCGTTTGCTGTCGGGTCCGGGCTGCCCTGTTTGTGTAACAAGCAAGAAGTATATTGACATAGCGGTTCATCTCAGCCGTCATCCCGATGTTATTATTACTACGTATGGGGATTTGATACGAGTGCCGGGTTCTTCGGGCACTCTTGACATGTCGAAAGCTGCCGGGAACTACATCCGTATTGTTTATTCTACCATAGATGCTTTGAAAATTGCGCGTGAAAATCCGCTCAAGAAAATCATCTTTCTCGGTATCGGCTTCGAAACAACCGCCCCCGGAACGGCTGCCGCTATCATCAATGCACACCAAGAAGGTTTGACGAATTTCTTCATCCATAGTTCGCATAAAATTATGCCTCCCGCTATGGAGGCTTTGATTACAGAAGGAGTAAAGATTGATGGCTATATTTGCCCCGGACATGTGAGTGCCATCACAGGCTCTAGTATTTATGAATTTATTCCCGCGAAATACAAACTTGGATGTGTGATAGCAGGCTTTGAACCTACCGATATTTTGCAAAGCATATTGATGTTGGTCAAGCAAGTGGAACAACAGGACACTAAAGTGGAAATACAATACAAACGCGCCGTGAAACCCGAAGGCAATTTGATTGCGAAAGCCATGCTTAAGGAAGTATTCGAATTGGGAGAAGAATGGTGGCGAGGCTTTGGGGTGATTCCACTAAGCGGTTTAAAGATACGCGAAGCCTATAAGCAATTTAATGTGTCTTCACATTTCGACATCAATGTGCCGGAACCAAAAGAAGATAAAGGATGTTGTTGTGGAGACATCTTGAAAGGATTGAAAAAGCCAGGCGATTGTAAGTTGTTTCGGGAAGTATGTACGCCCGAAAATCCTATAGGTGCTTGTATGGTTTCGAATGAGGGAGCCTGTGCCGCTTTTTATAAGTACGACAATTAGATTGTAGGCTTCCGTCCTTGCTTATTCATAATAATACACGCGCTTCACCCTGCCCGAAACCGAAGTGAGTATTTCGTAAGGGATGCTTTCTAATACATCGGCAAATTGTTTGATAGATGCCGCATCGTTATACACAATAACAGGATCGCCTTCTTGCGCTTCAATGTTCGTGATGTCTATCATGCACATGTCCATACATACGTTGCCAATTATGGACGCTTTGTTGCCATTGATGTATAAAAAACCTTTGCCGTTGCCGAGTTTTCGATTCAAGCCATCGGCATATCCGATAGGTACTATCGCGATACGGGCATCTTTCGGTACTATCCAACCCCTGCCATAACCCACGCTTTCGCCTTGCGGAATATTTTTGATTTGTGATATGGTGGTTTTCAAACTGCTGACGTTTTGTAGCATTTGTTGCTCTTCTTCAAAATAAGAAATACCGTATAGCCCAATGCCCAAGCGAACCATATCAAAATGAGCATCCGCAAAACGAGAAATACCTGCCGAATTCAACACATGCACCATGATGTCATTGCGAAACTCTTTCTTTAGTTTGTTGGCAGCTTCGGTAAGGGATTGAATCTGTTGTTTGGTAAAATCATCTTCAGCACTGTTTTCGCTCGCAGATAAATGAGTGAAAACAGATTTGATGGTAATCTGATCATGACGTTTTAATATTGATATCAATTCGTCCATTTCCTCGGGGTTGAATCCTAAACGGTGCATACCTGTATCAAGTTTTATATGGATGGGGTGCTCGTGAATTTCTTTCGATTCGGAACTCAGTATGGTATTGATGAGAAGATTTAATGTTCGAAAGCTATAAATCTCAGGCTCTAACTTGTATTTACTCATCAAATCAAAGCTCTCTTCCTCTGGATTCATCACCATAATAGGCGTAGCAATTTGCGCTTTGCGCAACTCAATGCCTTCATCAGCATAAGCAACAGCTAAATAATCAATGTTATGATATTGCAATACATTGGCAATTTCAAAACCTCCACTGCCATACGAAAAAGCTTTCACCATCGCCATCACCTTGGTGCCCTTATTTAAACGGCTTTTATAATAATTGAGATTATGCACCAAGGAGTTCAGGTTAATCTCCAACACTGTTTCGTGCGATTTTTGCTGCAACATTCTTCCAATCTGCTCAAACTCATAGATGCGGGCGCCTTTTATAAGTACCGTTTCGTTGTGAAATTCTGTTGGAGAAAATTTGTTTAAGAAGGCATCTGTGGTAGGAAATAGAGTCTTTTCAATTTTAAAGCAGGATTGATTATTAATGATGGAATTCCCGATACCGATAAAACGGGTGACACCTTTTGCCAACAATAGATTGGACACTTCGGAATACAAATCGCTATCGCTTAAAGAACTTTGCAAAATGTCGGATAAAATCACCGTGCGTTTCTTATGCTGATTTTGTTGATTCATGAAGTCAAGCGCAATGCTTAGGGAATCCAAATCGGAACTATAACTATCGTTGATGATGGAACAATTGTTGATTCCGGCTTTCAGTTCTAAACGCATCGCCACGGTGGTCAGGTTTGCCATTCTTTCGGCAATAAGCGTGTTGTCGTAGCCCAAATGAAGCATCAGTGCCCAACACTGGATAGCATTTTCAATGGAAGCATTGTCAACAAAAGGAATACTAATCTCAATGTCGTTGGCGTTGTAGTTCGCTGATATATTGGTTTTATTATTTTCTTTGTTCACGGAAGTAATCATCAAATCGGCTTTGTGTTTGAAACTCCATGCAAAGAAGTTATGCTTTTTGAGAATCTCTGATTGAATGATTCTGTCTTGAATTTCAAAAACATCTGAACAATAAATCAGTTTTTCAACTTTGGTAAATAAATGTAATTTTTCTCCTGTCTTTTGTTTGCTGTTGATGAAATTCTTCTCGTGAGCCGTTCCAATGTTTGTGAAAATACCTATCGTGGGTTGAATGATGGGTTGTAGCATCTTCATTTCTTCCGGCTCCGAAATGCCCGCTTCGAAAATGGCTAATTCATTATCGGCTTGCATCTGCCATACCGACAGCGGCACCCCGATTTGCGAATTATAACTCTTAGGGCTTCGCACAATGTTTTTATCGGGCGAAAGCAGTTGATAAATCCACTCTTTCACTATCGTTTTTCCATTGCTACCCGTGATGCCTATCACAGGAATGGCGAATTGTTTGCGATGATGTGCCGCAAGTTGTTGCAATGCCAACAAGGTGTTTTTAACCTCTACGAAATTCGCATTTGCAAAGACATCCATATCTTCGGGCAAAGTGGAAACAATAAAATTGCGAATGCCTTTTGCGTAAAGTTCATGAATATATTTGTGCCCGTCGTTGCGTTGGGTTACCAAGGCAAAAAAAACAGAAGACTCCGTGGCGATAATCTTTCGACTATCAATCAGCAAATGTTTTATTATATCATTATTTCCGGAGACAGAAGTATGTGTGCCCTTTAAAATAATTGATATATCGGAAATAGTATATATAGGTGTCATTCGGGGAATTAAATTTCTAATTATTGTTTAGGAATCTTCGTCGGATGTTTTATATGTCCCTACTTTAAGGGGATTGGCATTTATGGTATCGAAATGATGGCGATTATGATGTATGTCGCAGGCTAAATAGATAGCATTGCGAATAGATACGGGTGAAGCGACATTTTTTCCTGCAATATCATAGGCAGTGCCATGGGCGGGAGACGTTCTGATGATGGGGAGTCCTGCGGTGAAATTCACGCCTTCGTCGAAGGCTATCGTCTTGAAGGCAATCATGCCTTGGTCGTGATACATGGCGAGGACGCCATCAAATTGACGATATTTCATCGCGCCGAAAAAGCCATCGGCAGGATAAGGACCGAAGCATAAAATATTTTCCTTCTGCGCTTTCTTTATGGCAGGAATGATGATGTCGTTTTCTTCGTTGCCTATCACGCCTTCGTCGCCCGAATGAGGATTCAATCCCAAAAGAGCTATCTTAGGTTTGTTGATACCAAAATCGCGAATCAGCGAATTGTTCATCACCACCATTTTGCGAACTATCATATCGGTTGTCAATTTCTCGGGAACTTCTTTTATGGAAACATGCCCCGTAGCAAAGCCTATACGCAGATTGCCTGCCACCATCATCATAAGATAATTGGTGCTTGCAAATTTCTCAGCCAAATATTCTGTGTGTCCGCGAAACGGGAAACGTGCTGATTGAATATTCTTTTTATTGATGGGAGCCGTTACCAACACATCAATTTGTTTGTTTTTTAAATCGTCAACAGCCATATTGAGCGCACTCAGGGCAAGTTGTCCAGCTATTTCGGTGGAGGTGCCGATGTCCACTTTCACTTCCTGTTCGGTACAGTTGATGATATTCTGACGTTTGGCTACCGCAAATTCAGCTTTACGAACTACATTAAAATTCAAATCCGTTATGCTAAGCATTTTGCGATGCAAGGACGCTAACTTCGATGAGCCATAGAGCAAGGGCGTACATATCTCAAGTATATGCGGTTCAACTAAGGTCTTTAGAATTACTTCATAGCTAATGCCATTAAAATCTCCATGTGTGATGCCGACAATCGGTTTGCGATCTTTATCTGTTTCTTTGATGTTTGCCATATTATTTTTTTTGCAAATATACTTATAAAAATAGCAATACGACTATTTCTTTATGTGTAAATCTATTAATTATCTAAAAACGAAAGAAAAAGAATGTACTATTTTTCTATGTTATTCAAAAAAGATAGCCTCGGGAAGGCGATCTATCATCTTATGTTGAATGGCATAATCGAACAAATAGCGTATTGCTGCTTTCCCTTTCTCGTCCAAGCTTCGCGTGTAATCGTTCACATATAAATCAATATGCTTTTGAATCACCTCGTCCTGTATCTCCACGGCATGTTCTTTCACAAAATCTATGGAGGACTGCGGATGCTGCATGGCATATTCCACGCTGCTTTTCATGATGCGCGACAATTTTTCTTTCAACGCCTGCGGCATATCTCTTTTGATGACGATGCCGCCCAAAGGTATGGGGAAGCCCGTTTGCTGCTCCCAATATTCGCCGAGGTCGGCGATTTTTACTAGTCCTTTTTCCTGATAAGTGAATCGGGTTTCATGGATAATCACTCCCGCATCTATCGTGTCTTTCAAAATCCGCTTTTCAATATGGCTGAAACGAAACTCATGCAAGTCGGTGGCATCGGGATAGGCAAATTTCAACAATAAAGCTGCTGTAGTATATTTTCCCGGGATGCCAATGGCAAGCTTGGCGATTTCGTCGTGCGAAAATTCTTTTTTGCCAATCAACACGGGACCACAGTTGGAGCCTAACGCACTGCCCGCATCCAAAAGCTGATAGGTGTCGGCTATATGCAAAAATGCATTGAAGCTCACTTTGCACATATCAAAATCTTCGTCAATGGCTCGTTCATTCAGTTGTTCGATGTCCTCGGCATCGCAAATAAAATCTATGCCTTCGGTATCTATTTTTTTGTTGATGAGCGCGTCGAAGATAAACGTATCGTTCGGACAAGGCGAAAAGCCCAATTTTATGATATATGACATGATGTTTTGTTGAATTTTTGGATACGAATTGGTGTTTGTGCTACTAATAAATCTAAAAAAAAATGCAGTGGAAAAATCGCTCTATAAACTAAGAGGTCTAAACTCTCACGAGTTTAAACCTCATAAATCTATAAAACTTGTTCTTGTTTTTAAAACAAATAAAACCGGATACTTGAATTACAGGTCTTATTTTTTTGTCGTGCCACATCCGCATCCACAACCTGATTTCACGGGTTTTTCTGCTGGTTTGTCGGCTTTAGGTTTGGTGTCTTTTGTTGGTTCTGCCATGATTTTTTTTAGTTTAAATTAGTTCGTACAAAATTACATTAATAAAACCATCTAACGAGAGTTTTCCGAAAATATTTTATTTATGACGTCATCATGCTCTCAATTATTTTACATAAAAAAATAAATATTTAGAAAAAGGATTGTTGTTTTAAATAATTGAATATCTTTGCAAAAAATTATTAACCAAAAAACAAAAAAATCATGGCGTATAAAATTACTGACGATTGCACAGCCTGTGGAACTTGCATCGACGAATGTCCGGTAGAAGCTATTGCCGAAGGCGACATTTATATTATTAACCCAGACGTTTGTACCGATTGCGGTGCTTGTGCTGATGTTTGTCCGGTGGAAGCTATTCACCCTGAGTAATCAAAAAACAGTTTAATGAAAGACCCTTCCAATGTTTTTGGGAGGGTTTTTTTATGGGTTTAGGAGGAAAACCACTGAGACACCGAGAGCACTAAGAAACACTAAGAAAAAAACAATAGAACAATATAACCATAGAACAATATAACCATAGAACAATAAAAATGCCTGCCGGTAGGGGCAGAAAATTTTCTGCCCCTACGATGACCCCTCAACAATCTGACAATCCAACCATAGAACAATAAAAAAGCCCACTCTCTTGAGCAGGCTTTTTTTGTTTTTTATGCTTTTCGCAATACGCTATGTCATATCTGGTGCCATTTCGTTGCCATCAGCTGCCAAATAAATGCGAGCAGGAACCGTAATGACATCGGACGCTTGACCAACGATTTTATCATTCTTCATATAATAAAACTTATACTTGCGGGTTTCGGGCTTGCGCACTTTGTTTAAGCGAAAATCGTTATACGGCGGATGCGAAACCACTTGAATAAAATCAAATTTTTCGTCCTGACCGGGAGCCAAAGCAGGGTCGCCGTCCGAAACACGATTACCATACACGGCTATTTGTTCCGAATGTCCTTTGGTGATACTGATTACGATTTTGTTGTCAGCATTTTCTTTCACCTTAGCTTTAGGTTTCATTTGAGTTTCGTCAATCACTATTTCGGTACCCTCGATGCCCAACAAGGCGCCAATTTGTTCGGTGTAGCTTGTTTGTGCTTTGATGAATTTGACCATAGCACGATAGCGAGAAAAAATACCTGCAGCCAAAGGGGATGGTGCATCTGCAATAGGAACCAAATTCAAATCTTGAATCGGTGTGCCGGGGATTCCATAAAATAATAAGTTTTTGACAGCCGTGAGTTGCTGCACTTGGCTTTCGGCATCAATGCGTCCGTTGTAAATCCACTCAGCAAGTTGGCGGTCTTTTGCTATAGCGGCTAACTGCTGTGTTGATATGCCTAAAATAGCGGCAACTGAGGGAACTTTCGTGGCAAATAATACAATATCGTCAACCATTCCCTTTTCATCATGCGATAAAAAATCTTCGTGTGTACTCATTTTATTTAGTTTTTAGTTTTTGATTGCAAAATTAAATCTTTTTTTCTAATAAAGCCTACTTTATGGGAAATTTTTTTTTAAACCCGAAGATTTAGTATTACATAAAACGCTAAGAATCGTATCTATATATAAAAAGTTGGCTTCAAAAACATTTTTTTCGTAACCGCTGAGTCACTTCTTGGTGCCAATGAATGACTCAGCGGCACCACTGGACGACTCAGCGGCACCACTGGATGACTCAGTGGCACCACCGGATGACTCAGCGGCACCACTGAATGACTCAGCGGCACCACTGGATGACTCAGCGGCACCGCTGGATGACTCAGCGGCACCTCTGAATGACTCAGCGGCACCACTGGGTGACTTATTGGCGCCAAGAAGTGACTCAGTGGTCTCAATAAATGGTTCGTTGGTGCCAAGAAGAAGCCCGGCGGAGGCAATAAGAGGCGCAGCGGGGACAATAAGTAATATAGTAGGCTCGCTGAGGGCTTGCTTGGCAACAATAATTGGTTTGGTGGAGGCACTAAGTGAAGTGGTGAAAAAAAAAATTATTTTTTTCTTGCAATATTTTTGAAA
>CAIOYH010000202.1 GCA_903862465.1 uncultured bacterium
AAAAAAACCATTCCGCCCCATGGCGTAATCTCTTTATTGGTAAAGGATATATCAAATTCCATAACTCATTTTTTCCTAATGCTACGCATTAGGATTTTGATGCAAAAATAATCATTTATTTTCTATTGCGGAATTTGGGTTAATGACCATCAATGACAATGAATGACCATCAAAGTGACTATCCTTGCACCACAATCACAAAATAATTCTTCTTCCCCTTTTGCACCAAAATATACTTCTCGTTGAGCAAATAGCTGCTATTGATGAGGGTTCCTTCGGTCACTTTGTCTTTGTTGACCTGAATGGCGCCTTCTTTAATCATGCGTCGGGCTTCATTTTTGGAAGGCATAATCGTTGTTTTTGTGCTCAACAATTCGATAACATCTATGCCTTGCGCCACCTCGTCTTTGGAAACAACGCATTGGGGAACGCCGTCGAAGACCGAAAGAAATGTGGCTTCGTCCAACTTCTGCAAACTTTCGGAAGTGCCTTTGCCAAACAAAATCTCGGAGGCTTCGAGAGCCATTTCATATTCTTTTTCGGAATGAACGCGGATGGTGATATCTTTGCCCAAAGCTTTCTGCACGGCACGCAAATGGGGAGCTTCGCGATGAACACGAATGATTTCGGCGATTTCGTCCTGCGAAAACAGCGTAAAGATTTTAATATATTTTTCGGCATCTTCGTCCGAACAGTTTAACCAAAACTGATAGAAGGAGTAGGGTGAAGTTTTCTTAGCATCCAACCACACATTGCCCGATTCGGTTTTGCCAAATTTGCTGCCATCGGCTTTGGTGATCAGGGGACAGGTGATGGCAAAGGCATCGCCACCCCCCATGCGGCGTATCAACTCCGTTCCTGTCACGATGTTTCCCCATTGGTCGGTGCCGCCCATCTGCAATTTGCAATTCTTGTTTTGATTGAGCCAATAAAAATCGTAGCCCTGCACCAACTGATAGGTGAATTCGGTGAACGACATCCCCCCGCCCGACAACATGCGTTTTTGGACGGAATCTTTTGCCATCATATAATTAATGGTAAGATGTTTGCCCACTTGGCGCAAAAATGAAAGAAACGAAAAGTCTTTCATCCAATCATAATTGTTTACGATTTCGGCTTTGTTGGGAATATCGTTGAAGTCTAAAAACTTCTCTAATTGGGCTTGTATGCAATTCTGATTGTGCCGCAAGGTTTCTTCATCTAACAGGTTTCGTTCTTCCGACTTGCCCGAAGGGTCGCCTATCATACCCGTGGCGCCTCCCACCAAAGCAATGGGTTTGTGACCACACAATTGAAAATGTTTCAGCATCATCACCGAAACCAAATGTCCAATATGCAAAGAATCCGCCGTGGGATCTATGCCAACATAAGCCGTACTCATCTCTTTTTCTAACTGTTCCGCCGTACCGGGCATCGAGTCGTGTATCATGCCACGCCAATGCAATTCATCAACAAAATTCATGCTTTTAAAAATTTTGGTAAAATTACAAATTTCATACGAAATAGCGCCTAAAATTTATGATTTATGATTTGAGATTTATGATTTATCTGCGGCTAATGACAAATCAGATATTTAATTCCGCTTTATTTTAAAGATAAATAGTAATTTTGCAGGAATATTAGAAACAATGATTTTAGTTAGCGGTGCAACGGGTTTTTTGGGAACACATCTTTTGATAGAATTGTGTGGCAGGGGTGTGCATATTAGAGCTATCAAACGTGCTACATCGGATATGGCGTTTGTGCAGCGGGTGTTCGAGTTCTATGGCAAGAAGATGGAGTTTCAGCAAATTGAATGGGTGCTTGCCGATGTGATGGATATTGATTCGCTCATGTCTGTTATGGAAGGGGTGGATTTCATCTATCATTGTGCAGCAAAGGTTTCTTTTTCGGAGCAAGACAAAAAGGAAATGCAGCAAGCCAACATTCGCGGCACAGCAAATATTGTGGATGTGGCTCTTGAGTGCGGCATCCGAAAGATATGTCATGTGAGTTCTATCGCGGTGCTTGGCAAGGCAGAACTGATTACGGACGAGACGGTGTGGGACGAAAATACGCAACATTCCGATTATGCTCGAAGTAAATATAATGCTGAATTAGAAATTTGGCGTGGCTGTGCCGAAGGGATGGATGCTGTTGTAGTTCGTCCGTCGGTTATCGTTGGACCGTGGAAACCGAAAGCGGGGATAGGTGGTTTGTTTCAGCAGATAGGCGGAGGTTTGAAATATTATACTGGCGGCACAAATAGTTTTGTGGATGTGCGCGATGTGGCAAAGGCGATGGTGCTTCTGATGCAAAGCGACATCAAAAATGATGGATACCTACTCACTTCCCAAAACTTGTCATATAAAGAAATCACAACGATGATAGCAGAAATCATTGGCAAGCCTGCACCTCATAAGTTTGCTTCTCGCTCCACCACAGAAATGGCATGGAGACTCAATGCGCTAAAAGGATTTTTCACGGGAAAGAAATCATCGTTCACAAAAGACACTGCACGAATTTCGCAAAACACATCTGCCTATTCCAATAAAAAACTCAAAGACCAAATACCGTTTGAATATCGCACGGTGCGTAAATCTTTAGAAGATTGTCATCGTTTTTATATGTTCTTATCAAAATAAAGTATCATGAAACATTACTTCAATCTCATTGCAGGACTAACACTCATCAGTGTGTTTATCATTTCCTGTGGAAACAATGCAAAGAAAACCGTTACAACAGAAGAACAAGTCAAAGAGACAGGGGCTAGAGTTGTTGTGCCTGTTTTTAATGCTGATTCGGCTTTTTATTTTACGCAGAAGCAGGTGGAATTTGGGCCACGGGTAAACAATACGGTTGCTCATGATAAATGTGCAACATGGCTAATACAAAAAATGAAGATGTATTCTTCTCATGTCACCGTTCAAAAAGCTACAGTACGTGCGTATAATGGCACTGCCCTAAAGATGCAAAATATAATCACGTCATTCAATCCGGATGCGCCTGCTCGGATTTTGCTTTGTTCGCATTGGGACTCGCGCCCGTATGCTGACCAAGATAAGGACAGTACGAAACATCGCACAGCAATAGATGGCGCAAATGATGGCGCAAGTGGTGTTGGCATATTGATAGAAGTGGCTCGCATACTTGCAGCAAACAAAGTCTCGGTTGGCGTGGATTTAGTGTTTTTTGATGCTGAGGATTATGGTGCGCCTCAAGATGATAAAAAAGAATATGCAGATGACGGTTGGGGTTTGGGCTCCCAATATTGGGCAAAGAATCCACCTCAACAAAATTATCAGGCAAACTTTGGTATATTGTTGGATATGGTGGGCGTCCCGAATCCTAATTTTACGCACGAAGGCATTTCTGTTGAATATGCCCCCGATGTATTAAATAAGGTGTGGAATGCTGCATCACGCATAGGCTTTGGCAGTAACTTTGTAGAAAAGCAAACCAATCCGATTACCGATGACCATTATTATATCAATACTTTGATAAAAATCCCAACGATTGACATCATACATCATGATGAAACATCGGGTTCGGGCTTCTATAAAAATTGGCACACCCTGCAAGACAATTTAGCGAATGTGGACAAAAATTCTCTTAAACTTGTTGGGCAAACCTTGTTGACGGTGGTGTTTGAAGAATCGGGACAAACCGCCGCAAAATAAACAAAACTTACACCAATTGCTTTAGATAGAGCTGAATTGTGTTTTCAAGTCCTAAATATAAAGCATCACAAATCAGCGCATGACCGATGGAAACTTCCTTTAATCCGGGAATGTTTTGATGGAAGTACTGTAAGTTCTCTAGATTCAAATCATGTCCGGCGTTCAATCCTAAGCCAATTTTGTTAGCAACGTTTGCTGTTATTGCATAATCCTGTATGGCTTTTTGCTTGTCGGCGGCATAATTCTTGGCATAAGCCTCCGTATATAATTCAACCCTATCCGTTCCTGTTTTTTTTGCTTGAAGTATCATTTCTTCTACAGGGTCAATAAAGACAGAGGTACGTATGCCGTATTGTTTGAAACGCATAATAACATCTTGCAGAAAAGACAAATGCGCAATCGTGTCCCAACCTGCATTAGATGTAATGGCGTCAGGAGCATCGGGCACCAAAGTAACCTGATGTGGCTTTACATCTATCACCAACTTGATGAAAGATTCGGAAGGATAACCTTCGATGTTAAACTCCGTTGTTACCACTTTTTTTAAATCATAAACATCTTGGTATCTGATGTGCCGTTCGTCCGGACGAGGATGCACTGTGATGCCCTGCGCACCAAAACGTTCGCAGTCGCAAGCTGTTTTAATAAGGTCGGGCAAGTTAGCGCCTCGTGCATTTCGAAGCGTTGCGATTTTGTTGATATTTACACTAAGTTTTGTCATACGAAAAAATTATGCTGCAAAGTTAAAAAATGCAGCGTTATAATGAAAAATAATTATAGATTTGCACCAAATATTTTTCTAAAAATGAAGTTTTAAGTTTGTTTGTAAAAAAAATCATGTATGTTTGTAAAAAATATTAAAACACCATGCTTGCGAAACATTTAATGACCGATTCCGTAATTCCTCTTCACACCTCTGATGTGGGGTCGAAAGCATTAAAATTAATGGATGAGCAAAAGCTCAATCATTTGCCCATTGTGAATGATGTGGAGTTTTTGGGATTAATTTCGGAGAATGATATCTATGCCGAAAACAATCTAGATGAATCTATTGGCAACCATAAGCTTTCTTTGATAAATGCTTTTGTATATCAATATCAACATATTTTTGAAATTATGTCATTGGTAGTAGAGATGAATCTGTCCTTAGTACCTGTTGTGGATAAAAATATGCGTTATTTAGGTTCTATCACGATTCAAAACTTAATAGAAAAGTTCGCAGAAACGGCATCCATTCGCAACCCGGGCGGCATTATTATTGTTGAACGCAATGAAAACGATTATTCTCTTCAAGAAATTGCTTCCATTGTTGAGGCGAATGATGCAAAAATATTGAACTGTTATGTGAGCAGTTTCCCTGATTCCACAAAATTGGAGGTTACTTTAAAAATAAACAGAATGAATATTTTTTCCGTATTGCAAACGTTTGAAAGATATGGATACACGATTGTTGCAAGTTTTACAGAATCAGAATACGATAGTGATTTGCAAGATCGCTATGACTCGTTAATGAATTATCTTAATATATAAATATTTTTCTATGAAAATAGCCCTTTTTGCTACATATTTTTCGGAAGATCATGAAGAATATTACATGGAGTTGCTAGGCAGACTCAGCTATCATAATTTTACTATCACTATCTATAGACCATTTTATGAGCAATTAGTTCAAAAACATTTGGTGAGTCCCGACACTGAGACTTTTGAAAATAATCAGGAACTTAGAAACGGCGTAGATTATTTGTTCAGTATAGGAGGTGATGGCACCTTGTTGAAAACAATAAGTCTGATAAAAGATTCCGAGATTCCAATACTTGGTTTTAATACAGGTAGGTTGGGCTTTTTATCTAGTATCTCAAAAGATGAAATTTCTGAGGCTATTACAAACATTTTAGACAATAGATTTATTATTGAAAGACGGTCTTTAATTAAAATAGAAACGCCTCCGAAGTTGTTTGGGGAGAATAATTTTGCTTTAAATGAAATTACAGTGCACAAGCGAGATTCTTCATCCATGATACATATTCATGCTTATATAAACAATGTCTTTTTAAACACGTATTGGGCAGATGGATTAATAGTATCAACACCAACCGGTTCCACCGCATATTCTTTGAGTTGTGGAGGACCTATTCTCACGCCTGATTCTGAAAATTTTATAATCACACCCATTGCTATTCACAATTTGACAGTCAGACCAATAGTGGTACCCGATAATGTTACTATTAAATTGAAAATAGAAGGTAGAATAGATAACTATTTGGTTACTTTGGATTCGAATAACGTTGTTACAAGTTCCTCTATTGAATTGGAAATTAAGAAAGAAAACTTCCAAATTAAGCTAGTGAATTTCCCCAACAAGCCCTTTTTCTCGACAATCAGAGAAAAACTTATGTGGGGATGGGATAAACGAAACTAATAATAATTTTAATTTATATTCGTTTTTTTTCTACTTTTGTACTTTTAGTTAAATTGATAAAAACGAAAGACTATTTGTGTTGTTTTTCAGGCGATTTTGATGATTGCAGCACAACATAATCTTATAAAACCACGTTATTAGAAAAAAATGCACGTCCAATTATAAGGGTTAAACCATCGGAACTAAAAAATACTATAAAGAAGCAAAGATGAATGAGATTGCGGATTTGCAAAAATACAATGATTATCAAATACAATGAAAAGGCTTTTACTATTAATACTATTTCCATTTCTGTTTAATGGTGCACTTCAGGCACAGCAATTCTATCGCAATGAATTGGGCATTTTTCTAGGCGGGTCCTATTATATCGGCGACTTGAACCCCTCGAAACATTTTTTGCAAACCCAATTTGCTAGTGGCATAGTGTATCGTTACAATATTACTCCCCGTTGGGCATTAAAAATAAATGCTTTGTATGGTGAATTGGTGGCTAGTGATGCTCGTTCCAAAGCGAATGTTGATCGCAATTTGAGTTTTAAGAGTTATATCTTTGAGTTCTCGCCACAAATTGAGTTTAATTTCTTGAAATATGTTCTTGGCGATAAAAAGCATTTTATTTCGCCCTATATCTTTGTGGGTGCTTCTATTTTCAATTTCAATCCCAAAGCCCAATATGATGGGTCTTGGTATTCGCTCCAACCTTTGGGAACCGAAGGACAAGGCACTACCATCGAAGGCACCAAAAAGAACTATGCTTTAACAACAATCTCTATACCCTTTGGATTGGGAGTAAAAGTTGCACCTTTCAAGTTTCTAAGTATCGGCTTGGAATGGGGAATCCGAAAAACTTTTACAGATTATATTGACGATGTGAGTACAAATTATGCTGATCCTAGTCTTCTTGCTGCGATGAATGGCTCGATGGCGACAGCACTTTCAGACCAATCACTCCCCGCTGAAAACAGAGGAACACATTCGGGCTTGGCACGTGGAAATCCTAATACAAAAGATTGGTACGTATTTACAGGCTTATCCATTTCGTTTCGTATAAAAACT
Source organism: uncultured bacterium (assembly GCA_903862465.1). Lineage (GTDB taxonomy): Bacteria > Bacteroidota > Bacteroidia > Bacteroidales > CAIWKO01 > CAIWKO01. Next base: position 7,135 of record CAIOYH010000202.1, read on the forward strand.
AAGAATGGACTATGTGCTGCTTATGAAAAACATCCCAAACTCAAAACCAAATACAGAGATTAATTTATTCGAGCAATTATAACACATGAAAGAAAAAATTATTCTTGAAAAACTACCTGAACATGTGGCTATCATTATGGATGGCAACGGTCGTTGGGCAAAAAAGAGAGGCGCATTTCGTGTTTTTGGACATCAACATGGGGTTAAGGCTGTTAAAGAGACTGTGGAAGCGGCTACGGAAATTGGCATTAAATTTCTCACCCTTTATGCCTTTTCTACAGAAAATTGGTCAAGACCAAAAGAAGAGGTGGACGCATTGATGGAGCTTTTGGTGAGATCAATAAATAATGAAACTGAAACACTAATAAAGAATAATATACGTTTGATTGCCATTGGTGATATAGAAAGCCTCCATAAAAATTGTTACGACGAATTGATGAATACCATAAATATTACAGCAAATAATACTCGAATGACTCTTGTTTTGGCGCTTAGCTATAGTTCCAAATGGGAAATCACACAAGCTGTAAAAACAATTGCTGAAAAGGTTAAAAACAATACGATTGATATATCAGAAATAAATCAAGAACTTATATCAAATTCGCTTAACACCAAAGATATACCCGATCCTTCCCTTTTAATCAGGACGAGTGGAGAATATCGAATTAGTAATTTTTTACTGTGGCAAATGGCATATACAGAGTTATATTTCACGCCTGTTTTATGGCCCGATTTTAGAAAAAATGATTTTTATTCCGCAATCATAGATTATCAGAAAAGAGAAAGACGATTTGGTATGATTAGCGAGCAAATATAATAGGAAATGACATTAAAAAACTTTTATAAATTACTCATTCTTTTAGCTCTAAGCATCCCGCTGCATGCGCAGGTGATTATTGATGATAATGGTACTATTGATTATGCATCACCAAAAGAATTCGAGATTCAAAAAATTGCTTTTAGTGGCGTTCACTATACCGATACCAATATATGCAAGCTTCTCACAGGCTTATATGAAGGCGAAACTTTGCAAATACCCGGAGATAAAATCACCAAGGCGCTTCAAAATTTATGGAAACAAGGTCTTTTTGATGACATCAAATTATATGCAACTAGAATCGAAGAAAAAAAAATATGGCTTGAGATTCAATTGAAAGAACATCCTCGTTTGTCAACTACGCCGCTATTTTCGTCCAATGTAAAGAAGTCGGATGTGGATGATTTGCGTGCCAAACTTAATCTTACGAAAGGAGATGTCGTTACGAGCAATGTGATTCTTCGTTCTACGGATGTTATCAAAAAATTCTTTAAGGATAAAGGCTTCTATAATGTGGAAGCAGATATCAAAGAAGTTATAGATTCTTCCTCCAACAAATATACTGCTAAGTTGAACATTGATGTGAAGAAACACAAAAAGGTTCGGATACGGAAGATAAACTTTTTTGGAAACGACAATGTTTCGTCGTACAAGCTTAAGCATTTGATGAAAAAAACAAAGGAGAAAACCTATTTCAATCCCTTCATGGGGCTTGACACTTTGGTGTGTCAAACCATTAAAAAGGTTTTTGTTCCCGATTCTGTCAGCATAGAAGACAACTTTATGAATTATGTGAATTCTAAAATTGTTTTGCGAATCTTTAAATCGTCGAAATTCTTGCGGGATGAGTATGAAAAGAATCGGATTACGCTGATTGATAAATACAATGAATTGGGATATCGTGATTCGAAAATCCTGTATGACACTATTGTCAAATCGGGCGAAAACACTATTGATATCAATATACATCTGCAGGAAGGTAGAAAATATTATTTCCGAAATATCACGTGGATAGGCAATACCAAATATTCTGACAAAGAATTGGGGCTTATTCTGAAAATATTTAAAGGCGATGTGTATAATCAAAAAGAATTGGAAACCAATTTGAGTTATAATCCCAATGGTTTCGACGTGTATTCCTTATATATGGACAACGGTTATTTGTTTTTCAGTGCCACTCCTGTGGAGACACGAATCGAAAATGACTCTATTGATTTAGAGATTCGCGTTATTGAAGGCAAACAGGCTTATATAAATAAGGTGACCATACGCGGAAATACCAAAACAAACGACCACGTGGTGATTCGTGAAATACGCACCAAACCCGGGCAATTATTTAATCGTTCGGACATTATCCGTACCACGCGTGAATTAGCACAATTAAAATATTTTAATGCGGAAAAAATTGTTCCCGATATTATACCGAATCCTACGGATGGCACGGTGGACATAGAATATTCTGTAGAAGAAACATCTTCGGATCAGTTGGAGCTTTCAGGCGGTTGGGGAGCAGGAAGATTGATTGGCACCTTGGGCGTTTCGTTTAATAACTTTTCTACCCGCAACTTCTTTAAAAAAGCTGCATGGCAACCATTGCCTTCAGGGGATGGACAAAAACTGAGTGTGAGAGTTCAGACAAATGGTATCTATTATCAGGCTTATAATGCTTCATTCACTGAACCATGGTTGGGAGGCAAAAAACCTCAAGCATTGAGCGTTTCTGTTTATTATTCATCGCAGACCAATGGTTTGAAAAAAAGCGATGCAAGTCGTCAGGCAATTAATATTTTGGGAGCTTCCGTTGGCTTGGGCATACGTTTGAAATGGCCCGATGATTATTTTATGCTCTACAATGAAATCGGCTATCAACATTATAGTTTGAAAAATTATTTTTCTTCCTTTAGTTTTTCTGACGGAACATCCAACAATTTGAATTATACAGTGACTTTATCGCGAAACTCTATTGATGCGCCTATTTATCCACGTTCAGGTTCAGAAATTTCGCTGATGCTGCAATTGACTCCCCCGTATTCATTATTTAAAAATGAAGATTATTCTAAATTGAATGATGAACAAAAATATCAATGGATAGAATATCACAAATGGAAAATAACAGCCTCGGTTTACACAAAAATTGCAGGCAATTTGGTGTTCAGTGCTCGAACCAAATTTGGTTTCTTGGGTTCCTACAATAAAAAAATCGGCGTGCCGCCTTTCGAACGTTTTTATTTAGGTGGCGACGGTTTGTCGGGCTATTCGCTTGATGGCAGAGAACTTATAGCATTAAGAGGCTATACCAACAACTCCCTTACACCGAAAGATAAAGTTGGGAATTTAGTTGGTGGCTCGATATTTGATAAGTTCACTTTGGAATTACGCTATCCTGTTTCTTTGAATCCTTCGGCAACGGTTTATGTATTGGGTTTTGCTGAAGGAGGAAATGCTTGGTCGAACTTTAAAGCTTTCAATCCATTTGATATTTATCGTTCGGCGGGTGTTGGTGTGAGAGTATTTTTACCCATGTTTGGTATTCTTGGTTTAGACTGGGGATACGGATTTGATAAAATACCGAATGTCGGCAAAGGCGGAAGTCAGTTCCATTTTTCGATTAATCAATCTATTGACTAAAATAAAAAATAAATTAAAAGGAGGTACAAATGAAAAAATTACTAGTATTATTATTTATCGTTCCCTTGTTTTCTTTTCATTCACATGCACAAAAGTTTGCGTATGTTGATTCGGAGTATATATTGGAAAACATGACGGAATATCGTGATGCACAAGCGCTTTTAGACAAGCTGTCGCTCGATTGGCAAAAAGAAATTGAAACAAAATTTGCTGCAGTTGACAAATTGTACAAAGATTTTCAAGCCGAAGCAGTGTTATTGCCCGACGATATCAAGAAAAAACGTCAGGACGAAATCGTTGCAAAAGAAAAAGAAGCTAAAGATCTTCAGAAAAAAAGATTTGGCAAAGATGGCGACTTGTTTAAAAAACGTCAGGAGTTGATAAAACCCATACAAGACAAAGTGTATGAGGCTATCGAAACCCTTGCCAATACGAGTGGTTATGCTTTTATCTTTGACAAATCGGGCAGCGTTACCCTCTTGTTCGCAAATTCAAAATACGATAAAAGCGACGAGGTGTTGTCAAAACTTGGGTATAAACCCGGTAGCGTGAAAACAAAAACCGACAAAACAGACAAAGGTGATGGCGGGGATGGTAATAACACCAACACTAATAAAGACCCAAAACAAACAAAAGACGAATAGTATAAAAAGGTAGTTTCTTTAATGAATTTAGTGAAAAGAGCTTGTTTCAATTGAAAAACAAGATAAAATTTCACTATAAAGAAGCGTAATTAAAAAAATTTTTGTACGTTTGCACAAAATTGAATTATTAACAACGTAATATGTATATGAAAAACTTAACAAGAGTATTATTTATCGTAGCTTTATTAGGATTAACCATTAGTTCTTATGCTCAGAAAAAACAAAAATTCGGTCATATTGACTCTAACGAATTATTAAAACTTATGCCCGGCAGAGATTCTGCTATGGCTAAAATCACAGCCTATTCTAAGACATTAGAAACTCAGTTGAAAGGGATGCAGGCCGAATTAGACACCAAATATCAAGCGTATTTGGCAGACGATCAAGCCAACAAAATGACCGATTTGATTAAACAAACCCGTCAGAAAGAGTTGCAAGATATTCAAGCTCGTATTGAAGCTTTTCAAACATCAGCACAAGATGATTTGGAAAAGAAACAAAATGAAATCTTGAAACCAATTATTGATAAAGCCAAAGCTGCTATCGAAAAAGTGGCAAAAGATAATCAATACACCTATATCTTTGATGCAGGTTTAGGCGTTTTACTCTATACGGATCCTACGGAAGATATTTTAGCCCTTGTGAAAACAGAATTGGGATTAAAATAATTATTGATATCCTTTTGTAAAAATCAAAAATCCTGTCATGGGGTTTTTGATTTTTTTTTAATTACTAATTTGATTTTTATAGACGTATTTCGGCAAATTTCTAAACATTATAATTATGACATCTAACAAAAAAAGTATTTCGGGAATCATTTGCCTTGTCCTGATGATGGCGTTTACGACCACTTTTGCACAGTTGAAAAACGAAGTCAATTTGAAAGGCACTTTAAAAAACAACACCTACACTTCCTTGACGCTCTATCAAATTGGGAAGGACCCTACCAAAATTGCTACTATCCCTGTGGATCAAGAAGGGCACTTTGCCTATACGCTGACATTGAATGTTACCGATTTCTACAAATTGGAATTTGACAAAAGCAATTTCATTATGCTTATTTTGCAGGCAGGCGAAAATGTAGAAATTACCAACGATGGAAATAGTTTGAACAACCTCGTGGTGTCGGGCTCGAAACAAACCTCTCAGGTGATACGCAACCAAACCTTGATTGCTTATACCAAAGCGAAATTGGATAGTATCAGCAATTTGTCAACTCAAAATTTGACAAACCCCAAATATGATTCGTTATTGAAAATCTATTCGTCTGAATACGAAAAAGTGAATACTTTACGCAAAAATATTTTGACGGATTTCGTGACCAACAACAAATCATCCTTAGCTATTTTGTTTTTGCCCGAAGTGCTAAAACTAGATGATAACTTGGATTTATACAGCAAAGCCGATTCGGTACTATTCAAAAAATATCCTACAAACTTTTATGTGCAAAGCTTTCATGGACAAATTGAAGCGTCTAAACAAAAATTAATAGCGGCGAAACTAACAAGCGTCGGTGCACTTGCTCCCGATTTTACGCTGCCCGACACTAGCAACAAGAAGGTGAGTTTGAGTTCCTTTAAAGGAAAATATCTCTTGATTGATTTTTGGGCATCGTGGTGCGGACCTTGCATGAGAGAATTGCCCAATGTGCAGAAAATCTATGCCGATTTCTCTAAAAAAGGTTTTGATATTTTGGGCGTTTCTTTAGATAAAGATCGAAAATCGTGGGTGAATGCCATCATCACCAAAGGGCTGCCGTGGACCCAAGTGAGCGACTTGAAATATTGGCAATCTATGGTGGTGCCATTATATGCTGTTGAAGCCATCCCGCTCACCGTTTTGCTCGACAAAGAAGGCAGAATCATTGCCAAAAACTTGCGCGGCGAAGAACTGTATAAGAAGGTGGAGAGTTTGGTGAAATAAGTAAGCGTGAAACACAATTATACTTTAAACGTATAAATGTATAAATTTCAAAAATCAATGGATGTTGCAACATTAAATATTATAAAAACAACCATTTTACAATTGTTTCCAACGTGTAAGATTGTCCTTTTTGGTTCGCGCGCTCGAAGCGACAACCAAGAGGATAGTGATTATGATTTAATGATTATCCTTGATAAACAAATGAGCCCAATGGAAAAAATACCCTACCGAACACAAATACGAAAGACACTACTGCAGTATGGCATTTTTTCGGATATTCTTATTCAAAGCAATACGGAAGTTGAACAAAAGAAAAAACTCACAGGACATATCGTTAAAACAATCGTTAATGAAGGGGTTGAATTATGAATTCCGAGACAGAAGAATATATAAAAAATTGGTTGCTAAAAGCGAATGAAGACATAGCGGTTATCAAGCAACTTTCCTTAGACCATCCTGAACAATATACAGGGGCAATTTGCTTTCATGCACAACAAGCTGTTGAGAAATTTTTAAAAGCATATTTGATCTACAACAATAAAGAGTTTAAAAGAGTTCATGATTTGGATTATTTATTAAATCTTTGCATAGAATTGGATGAAGAATTTAACGACTTTGAATTGATGAATTTGACAGAGTTTGGGGTCAATGTTCGCTATCCAGACGACTTGCTTATACCTTCTGTTGCCGAAACGATGCTATACAAAGACCTTGCTATCCAAGTAAAAATTAGGGTTGAAAGGGAAATAAACTTTTAAGCTCCAAATACCAAATTCCAAGCTCCAAATTCCAAGGAACCCCTACGAATTACGAATACACGAATTACGCCAATATCACTGTGCAACTCTGTATCACTGTGCATCTCTGTGTAACAACCAAGAAGAAACCACTAAGGCACTAAGAGCACTAAGTTACACTAAGAAGTCTCAACAATAGAACCATTCAGCTTGCCGGTAGGGGCAGAAAATTTTCTGCCCTTACGGAGCAGGCTTTTCATTATTCACTAAAACACTATACCCGCACTCACGATGATACTCGGTTGTCCCAATTCGCCTTTGTTACTTTCGTAGCATGCATAGTAATATGCATAGAGTTTTGTTGTACCTGAGTTGTCCACACCTTCAAAAGTGATGTGTATTTTGCCCCGTTTGGCGTTGCCATACAGCGAAAAATCAGCATTGCTTTTTGGTGCCGTAGCACCAATATAGCGAAACACTTTTGCAAACTTCATGCCTTTTGGCAGTTTCTTGCTTGTGGGTGTTTCCGGACTTACAACTCCCAATTCCATTTCCCCCAAAATATTCCTTTTCATGCTCAACATCGGTTGCAACATTGCAGGAGAATCACTCTTACCTTTTCCTGGTTTTTTGGCTAAAGGTGTGCCAAATTTAATATTTGCCACATTCCAATCGTTATTGTCGCCCAATGCTGCTATTTTCAGCAACAAACGATGACCATTCACATCATAACTTGCATATTCGCGCATGGATTTAACGGCTTGTTTCGCCTGGGCACGTTGTGTAGTGTTGATGATGTTTTTGTTTTGATACAATTCAAGAAGAGGGTCTAAGATGGCGCGAATTGAACTAACGAACTCGCTATCTTCCTGAGTCCACATCCAATCCTCCCATTTGTGATGTCCTACGCCACCCGAACCTTGGCTTAATTGTAAATTGTCTAAAGCAATAATGTAAAGTATCGCTTTAATAATGTTTTGTGGAATGTTTGTACTATTCATAATTTTAAGTTTATAATTGATTGTTATTATGTTGTTTAATATGATTTACTAATAAGTACGCGGGAGTATAAAGAAGATTGTGTAAACAGGATTTGGGGGATCAATCCAAGGCTTGTGCCTCCGTGGAGCGTAGCGGAACGGAGGCACAAGCCTTGGATTGAATAAATTTAACTAATTTTACAACCAAATTCCTATATGAAAAAAGAAAAAACAATAGAGCAACTCCCTAAGGGGTTTTTCAAACAATTTAAAGACAAAGAGTCTTTTCGAGAATTCTTTAATTCTCTGTATAAGCATGGCATTGAAATGATGCTACAGGGTGAGTTAGACGAACATCTAGGATATCTAAAGCATACTAAAGAAGGTTATAACACTGGGAATAGTCGCAATGGGTCTTTCCAAAAAACCATTACTACGGAGAACGTGGGTGATATAGTTCTAAACATTCCAAGAGATAGAAATGGGGAATTTGAACCTGCATTTATACCCAAAGGACAAACCATTAGTAGCAAGATAGAAGATGCTATAATAGGGATGTATAGCAGGGGTATGACTACCTCTGATGTTCGCCACCAGGTAATGGAGATTTATGGGCTTGAAATTAGTGAAACCACTGTTTCCAACATTACTGAGAGAATCATGGAGTCTGCAAAAGAATGGCAACAACGAACACTAGAACCCGTCTATCTTGCCATGTGGATGGATGGTATTAACCTTAAAATTAGAACTGATAATAAGGTGATAAACAAATGTGTTTATGTAGTTGTCGGACTTAGACCAGACGGTATAAAAGAGGTTTTGGGTTTTTGGATTGATAAAACAGAATCGGCTGCATTCTGGATGAGCGTTCTAACGGATCTAAAAGCTAGAGGTGTAGAAGATATCCTTATTGCGTGTACAGATAACCTCAAAGGGTTTACCCAAGCTATTAAAGCAGTATTTCCGGAGGCGATAACTCAACTATGTATTGTTCATCAAATTCGCAACAGCTGCAAATTTGTGGTACATAAAGACAGAGTGGAATTTTGTAAAGATTTGAAAACAGTATATACCGCTAATAATAAAGAAATAGCCCTGGAAGAGTTTGAAAAGTTTAAACTCAAATGGTATAAAAAGTATAAGTACGCAATCACTTCATGGGAAACAAATTGGGACAACCTTACCAATTATTTTGAATATCCTCTGGAGCTAAGAAAAATTATTTATACCACTAATACTATAGAAAACCTAAATCGCGGAATAAGAAAATACACTAAAACAAAAACACAATTTCCCAATGAAAATGCAGCATCTAAATCAGTTTACTTAGCAATTAAAAATATAGAAATGGCTTGGACAAGACCAATTAAACATTGGCCTATTATTCTTCATCAATTTTTAATTATCTTTGCAGACAGATGTAGACTCTAAAAATCCTGTTTACACAATCTTCTTTACACTCTC
>CAIOYH010000203.1 GCA_903862465.1 uncultured bacterium
CATGCCAGATTGTCAGTTTTTATATTTTCTGACTTTTTTATCCCAGCCTTACTTTTATGCTTTTTGTGGCATGGTTTACTCCGGAATCACTGGCACACTTTGCTCCGGAATCACTGGCATGGTTTACTCCGAAATAGTCACACTATGCAATGCAGTGTGAATTTTCAATCGGAGCTTACGGCAAACGCAGGCGCGGCAGCGATGTTTGTTACGCTTGGCGCTTATAGGGACACGGCAGAGGCAAGCGCCTTGAAGCTGAGCACGACCACCAAAGAGTTTACGAAAGCCGGCGTTGAAATCAGAGAAAAATGTGCTTTTGAGTTGAGCATTGGCGCTTCGGTTGCCAGTAGTTATGGAGCAGCCCACAATAACACGGCGCTGAAGAATTTAAACTATTTTACGAAAACAGAATTGCTGAAAGGTCCGTTGGAGGAGCAAATTTTGAATTCGAAAAAGGTTATCGAGGTGATTACACCTCACGCTACGGTTTTGCAAACTGTTGGGTTGAGTGCTGCGATGCTGAACGGTTTTAGTGCGAACATCACGCTGATGGAAAACCTGACAAAAATTCCTCAAAACATGATAGATGCACACAAAGTTGAGAAGGAATTGTTGATGAGTCATTTGGGCGTGGTTCAGAAGTTTTTTGATGAGCAGTTGGATAGGGCGATGCAGTTGTATAAAATTGTGAATATGACATTTTTCCTGTCCTACACGGCTGCCCGAAAGGTGCGCCATCATCACATGAAACGTAAAATTGTACCCGCTGAACCTACGACAGGTACGTTGGAAACGTATTTGGTGCTTAAAAGTAATTTGGAGCCTGTTGCTGATGCTACCTTCACGGTTACATCTTTAAATATAACAATGATGACGGATGTGGACGGCGAGACGTTTAAGGACGGATTGGCTCCCGGGACGTATCATGGGAAGTTTAGCAAGACAGGTTTTAAAGATGTGGTTTTTGATTTTACGATAGTTGCCGGAAAAACATGTGCTTTGCAGTTTATGATGGAGGTGGATGATAGTGAGGGGGATGTGCCGCCGGTGAGTTAGGGGGGGGGGTAAAAATTCAATTCTACCTCTTTGAGGAAAGAAGCTTTAATAAGGAGGAGGAAAGTTGGAAAATTTTGTAAAGAAGACCGAATTATATAATATTATACCTATAAAATATCCGCAGTATGAAAAAAATATTTGTCCTTTTAATATTTTCGTTTTATTGTTTTTATTGTGTTGCAGTAGAAAATAAAGAATTTTCACTCAATAATAATGTTATACTTGTACAACAATTACAAAATTCCAACAACTGTCAACTTTTATATTATGAAACACAAGATGGAAAAGGTTTTTACGAAGTTGTTGCCAGTATAACAACAAGTTTATTACCTACAATGACTTATGGAATATGTTTACTTGTGGTTAAAAATCCTGCTGTATGCCGTGTTGTCTCTATTGCAACAGAAGCATTAATTATTATGAATGAAGATGAAATAAAAGATGGAATTGTGGATGGGTTAAAATGGATAGGAACAAAAGGATCTGATAAAAGTTCAATTAAAGTTCAATGTACTGACAATAAAGATGCTTTGGCTGTTTATGCCACATTTAATGAATATAAAAACAGAAAGTGTGTTAAATGGGAAGATATAACAACTAATAATTCAAATCTTAATGACATTTATATAATTAACTTTGAAGACCGTGCTATTAAATTTGAATTAAGTCCTGATACAAAAATTTGGAAATCTTATGAGTTAGAATCAGGTGCATATGATGCTTATGTGTTATGGGAAAACAATTTCGAAATTATGTCTAAAGGATATATTCGAATTCCAACTAATGGCGTTTATACTAAACATACAATTTATATTAATAAAAGATATTCTATACGATGGAATCTTTCAGAAAAAAAGTGGGATTTATATGAATATAAGTAGTCATAAATTATAACAATATAAAAATAAGGATATGAAAAATTTGTGCATTTATTTAATTATTTGTATGACATTATTGTCTTGCGGTGGTAATAGCAGCAACCAAAGTAACAATCGTTATGAATCTGAAAATTCTGAAAATAATGCTAGGAATTATTCTGAACCAAAAAATAATGATGGTGAATCAGGAATTTATAGTAGAAAAGGTTCAGAAATCAATGATAATAATATTGATAATGAAGCTAAAGAAGAATACGCGGATGCAAATGATGATGATGATGCAGATTACATTAGTTCAACATGTAACACTCCTCAGAGAGAATATGGTGGTAATAAGGAAACAGCTGAAGACAGAATGAAAGTTTTATGCTCAGAATATACATGGTCAAGCGGGAAAGTTAAAAGAGGCGTTGTAAGAAAAATACTAAATGATGAAGGATATAGAAAGAAAAATGGCAGAAAATTTGTAAGAAAAGACATTCCTATTTATCCTAAAGATTAGACGTGAAATTTATATATCTTTTGATTATTTATGTAGTTTTATTTTCTTATACCGTCTGCTATTCTCAAAAGAAAGACTCTATTTATCATGCAGGTCTTAATTCCAACGAATTGTTTTTAAAAGCGATGCCAAAACATCGCATAACTCAAAAGAGCTCTAACTTATGTTGGGCAGCATGTGTTCAATTAGTTTTACAGTATCAAGGTATAAAAATAAATCAGAAGAAAATAGTAAACCAAGTTTTAGGCGTATATCAAAATTTAACAGTTAGAACATCTTTTCTTGTTGAAAAAATAAATAATTGGCATATAACGATTTCAAAAAAAACATTTCTAATTGCCGCAACTTCAAAAAAGCTCAATAAAAAAAATATTATTCAACATCTATTAAAAAACAATCTGATTATTTTAGGCATGGGTGATAAAACTAATGGTCACATGTATGTTCTTTATGGCGTAGATTACAAAATTATAGATAATAATAATTTCGTAATTGAAAAAATTTATACTTACAATCCTTTACCTAGAGATAAGTTCTTAAATTCTTTTTCATGGTCTGAAATTACTAATAAAGATCCTGATTATTTAATTATTGACATAAAATGATAGAATTTCTCAAAAACCCGTTCGGCGGCAGGCTATGCCTCCGTCGCAACTATTCCATATAGGCTACAGCCTATTCATCCTCTTAAATCATAAATAATCTATATCGTCTGCGTGCTATTATCAATTTTCAATAACCATCAACCTCTTCCGCACACAACCCCATGGGGAAGTGTCTGGATAAAAAAAATGAACCTGAAGCACACACAAAAATTTATTTTTTAAAATAATTGAGAAATAATCTGTACTTTTGTATGCAAATTATAGTTTAAATTCTAAGGTTTTTATCTGCTAAAATTCTAAAATATGGACAAGACATTAACATTGACAAAAGAACAATTCCAAATACTTTCAAAGTATAGGGATTTTGGTTTTTCTAATGAAACAGCATTGCTGGATTATGCCATTCGATTAATTCAAAAAGAAATACAAAAACGCAGTGAATTAACATTGTCAGCTAATTTATATTCAGAAATATATAATAGTGATAGTGATTTACAAGATTTAACGCAAACCTCTTTAAATGATATGGAATAATGGCTACAACGCTTGTGCGAGGAATGGTAATAACTGTAAACCTTGATCCAACTCTTGGTTCTGAAACAGGGAAAATACGCCCTTGTATAATTGTTACAAACAATGTATATAACGAGAGAATTCCTGTAATTCAAGTTGTTCCCATTACAGAATTTAACGATAAAAAATCACGTATAATAACTAATGTAGTTATAGAACCTACAAAGGAAAATGGCTTGTCGAAATTATCTGTAGCTGATTGTTTGCAGACAAGACCCATTGATTATAAAAAACGATTAATTGATATTATTGGAATACTTTCGTTTGAAGATTTATTGAAAATTGACTAGGCAATAAAAATAGTATTTGATTTAGATTGAATTATTTACCCGTTGTTCAAACCTTCCAACTTCTTAATCATTAGCCTGCAACTACTTAATATCAAAATACATTTTTCCCATAGAAAACCGGATTCGGCGAGTAGTCGTCGTAATAGAGTCCTATGATTTTGTTGGATTGTATTTTAAATAGCAATTTAATACGCTTGCCATGGTTATAAAGGCTTAATTTGCTGTAGAGTTGTAAGTTTATGACGCGCTTTGTAGTGTTTTCGGATTTCAGATGCATGGTCCATACATTTTTATGATGGCTAACAACTAGGGTATCTTTTCCATGGGAGTAGGAGCCTACGAAATCATTCGACGTTGGATACACCATCTCAGTGGAATCTTTAGTGGTCATAATTCTAGCCAACTGCCCTATGGATGATGACCAATTGATGCCACCTCTGTTTTTGCCTTGCCGCAAGATAATCAGGTTGTTGTCAGGATTGATATACAAGCATTGTCCTTTGTAGCCGGCAGAAAAAAAATCGGTGGATGCGAGGAAATCGTCTTCAAAAGAGGTGTCTAACCACCAACCCGCCGTGTAGCCCCACCATTTTTCGTTTTCTGTTTTTTTCTCGCGTATGTTAGCTATCCAAGTGGCAGAAATGAGTTGTTTTCCATTCCATTTTCCGTTGTGGAGATAGAGTCGGGCAAGTTTCATCAGAGGTCGCGACTCGAGGCAGCCATGCCACCAAACATACGCTGTTCGCCATCTTTTCTGTCTTCGGTAAAAAAACTTTTTTGCTCCATATTTAGGGGTGTCCAAATCTTTTCTTGAAGATAGTCTGAAATTCTTCGTCCTGTTGCTTTTTCGATGCACATGCCAAGTATCTGCGTGTCCATAGATTTATAAACAAAGCGCTTTTGACCGTCGGGATGTAGTTTTGCATTGGAAACAATTTTGGTCAAATCGTTGGAATAGTAGAGTTTCATGGTTTTCAGAATTTTGCCGTAATCGTCATAATTCAATCCGGAAGTCATGTTTAAGACATCTTTTAGTTTGATGTTTTCTCTTCCTGAAGTACCAAATTCAGGTAGAAAATCAGAAACTTTTTGGTCAATGCTTTTGATATAGCCTTCTTCAATGGCAATTTCGAGCAGGGTGGTGACGAACACTTTTGTCAGGGAGAAAATGATTTCAGGTCGGTCATTTGGATAACTCGGGTCATGGTATTCATATAAAATCGTATCGTTTCTGACGATAATAAATGCGGTGGTATTTGTCTTTTTCAGAAAATTCTCTTGATTTAATTGGGGGATATTATTTTTTGCGGTCATCCATGCGTCTATCTTAGGAATTTTGAAGTTATGGCTAAGCACAAAAGGATTCGATGGATTGTTTGGAGCAATCTCTTTGTAGTGAAAATATTTCAGGTCGTTGATGGACGCAACATTTAGAAATATCATTTTAAAAGTGGTGCACGACGATAGCAGCACTAAAGAGGCAACTAAGATATAGAAGCGTATAAATCGGTTGAATATTAATGCATTACTTTTTAATAATGCGTCGCGCAAGCGAATAATTAGGATGAGGAATTTTGACATAAACCATGCTATAAATAATTCCACAAAAGTAGATTTATTTATGACATATAGAAGCAATATGTGAAATAATTATTTTCGGATGTTAGGATGAAAATATGGGCGAAAAGTATCCAATTCTTCCCTAAATCCTAATAGCTAATAGCCTCTTATTTCACTAACATCGTCAGCAAGTCGGCAGTTTTCTCTTAGTCTTTAACACACCTAACAGGAAATCCCGTCTTTTGCCCTGTATAATTACTTTGTGCAACAGTGCTCCCGCTAGTCACATCCATAAACCCCGACCAACCGCTAAGAATTTCAGTGGAAGTCCACCAATAGGCAACCTGCCCTATTTGCATATAAGTACCCGCATCGTTTCTTTCGCCTGCAGGCAAAGCAGTAAATCCCGTTTCGTTGGTAGCGCCTGTATTGGGGCTTTGCCAATGCACCAAACCGCTCTCTTTTAGTTTGCCTCCCGCAACGTCTGCGCCTCCAAGATAATCATATAGCGTAGCCCATTCTGCCCACGAAGCCACATGCCATCCTGCGGGAGCAATGCCGCGACTATCGTGAACGGCATACCAATTGTACAACTTACCATAAACTTCCGCAACCGTTAAATCATCGTTGTAATGGCAATAAGCTGCCGTTGAGAGACCATTCCAAGTGCTTGGATTCATAACAAAGGGTATGATGCTGCCATCCTTAAAATGAGAAACCTGCAGATTTTCGACCATCCAGGTTTGAGTTCCCAGACGCACTGTGTGATACACATTGCCTTCATAATCCAAAACCGCTTGGGTGGTCGTGAAAGAAATGATATTCCCGTAGCCTGTTCCGGCACTGTTGGTGGCATAAGCACGCATATAATACACCGTGCCCGCTGTCAGTCCTGTAATCACGCTAGTATAACTTCCCGAGCCTGCGCCATCCGAAGTTTTGCTATCGGAAATGCTAGGATTGGAGCCTAAACTCCAACATACGCCTCTCTCGGTGATTTTCGCATTTTTAGCGGCATCAGCATTAATATAACCACCACAAAAAGCAGTGGTTTGGGTTATAGCTGAAATTTCAGTAGTAAACAATTCAGGTATTGTGGTTTCTTTTTTGCATGAAATGGTAAAAAGAAACAATCCTGAAAACAGGAGCGAATAGAGCGTGATGTGTGATTTTTTTTTCATGATGATGAGATTTTTGAATGAGATTTAATTTATTAAGGTGTAATAGCTGAAAAAGCTGACTACATCAAATTTACTGATTTTATCTTCAAGTTTTTTCTACGAATTAATTTTGGACAAAAGTATAGATATTAGTTTACTAATGCTATTTCTTTTTGCTTATTTTTTATTTCTCTGCTCGACGGCAGATTCCGTTATTCGAAAATTTTAAATTCGAACTCCATAATCAGTTGTTTCCAACTACCATCCTCCACCCTTAAACAGCGAAGGCTCCACTCTCGTGAAGCCTTCATTATTATTTCGACTAAAGCCTAATAGTCTAAAAAGCTAATAGCTAAACCCCTATTTCACCAACATCGTCACCAAGTCAGCAGCTTCTTGCAGTTGTATGGCGGAATGAACCTTTAAACCCGAAGCTTCTATGAGTTGTTTGGCTTCAACGGCATTGGTGCCTTGCAAGCGTACGATGATGGGCACGGGAATGTTGCCGATAGATTTGTAAGCGTCCACGATACCTTGCGCCACGCGGTCGCAACGAACGATACCACCAAAGATGTTGACCAAAATGGCTTTCACGTTGGGGTCTTTCAATATGATTTGAAATGCTTTTTCGATACGTTCGGCATTGGCTGTGCCGCCCACATCCAAGAAGTTAGCGGGTTCGCCACCTGCCAATTGGATGATGTCCATGGTAGCCATGGCGAGACCGGCGCCGTTGACCATGCAGCCCACGTTGCCATCGAGTTTCACATAATTCAATTTGTTGTTGCCAGCTTCCACATCGGTGGGATCTTCCTCTGTTAGATCGCGCATAGCGAGCAAATCGGGATGACGGAAAAGGGCATTGTCGTCGAGACGCACTTTGGCATCCACGGCAAGGATGCGGTCGTCGGTGGTGTTCAACACGGGGTTGATTTCGACCAAAGCCGCGTCAATAGAATTATAAGTTTTGTACAAACCTTTCAAGAACTTCAACATATTGCCATAAGCGACGCCTTCCACTTTCAGGTTGAAAGCGATGGTACGGCATTGATAATCTTGCAATCCCAAAAAGGGGTCCACTTCTTCGGTGAAGATGAGATGGGGCGTTTTTTCAGCTATCAACTCTATCTCCATGCCGCCTTCGGTGGAATACATGATGATGTTTTTAGAGGTGTTGCGATTCAGCAATATGCTGATATAAAATTCTTTTATTTTTGAAGGACCATCGTAATAGGCATCTTCCTGAATGAAGATTTTATGTACTTTTTTTCCGGCAGCGGAGGTTTGCGGAGTGATGAGTTGCATCCCCAAAATGGCTCCGGCTTTTTCTTTCACTTCGTCGAGGTTGCGCGCCAATTTGATGCCGCCCCCTTTGCCTCTACCGCCTGCATGTATTTGGGCTTTTACAATAACTTCATTGCGTTTGGTGCGTTCTTGCATCACTTTGGCAGCAGCCACAGCTTCTTCCACTGTGTTGGCAACAATACCTTCTGCCACATCAACGCCATTTTTCTTCAGTAATTCTTTTGACTGATATTCGTGTAAGTTCATCGTGAATAGGTTAGTAGTTTATAAAAGACTTTTCATTTTCTCACCAATCGTCGCGGGTGAATCCACCACGGCAATGTTGCAATGAGTTAATATTTCGATTTTAGCGTCGGCTGTGTCGGCTTTTCCACCGATGATGGCTCCTGCATGTCCCATGGTGCGTCCTTTGGGAGCAGTGCGTCCGGCTATGAATCCAACAACGGGCTTGGTGCCGTGTTCTTTAATCCAATAAGCGGCTTCTGCTTCCATGCCACCGCCAATTTCGCCTATCATGACGATGCCTTCGGTGGCGGGGTCTGCCATAAACAATTTGATAGCGTCGAGCATGGTGGTGCCGATAATCGGGTCGCCGCCAATGCCGATGGCTGTGGTTTGTCCTAAGCCTGTCTTGGTGAGTTGGTCAACCGCTTCGTAGGTGAGGGTTCCCGAACGCGACACGACGCCGATTTTTCCTTTTTGATGAATGAAAGCAGGCATTATACCCACTTTGGCTTCTCCCGGTGTGATGATACCCGGACAGTTGGGTCCAATAAGGCGGCAATCTTTGTCGCTCAAATAGCGTTTCACCAAAATCATATCGTTAACGGGAATTCCTTCCGAGATACATACAATCAATTTGATGCCCGCAGTGGCAGCTTCCATGATGGAATCAGCAGCAAAGGCAGGTGGAACAAAAATGATGGAGGTGTCGGCTTTGGTTTTTTCAACCGCCTCAGCCACCATATCAAACACAGGGCGATCCAAATGGCGCGAACCACCTTTGCGCGGGGTGACTCCACCCACCACATTGGTGCCATAGTCAATCATTTGAGTTGCGTGAAACGTACCTTCGGAACCTGTGAAACCCTGTACGAGAACGCGCGAATCTTTATTCAGTAATACACTCATTTTTTTTGGGATTAATAAATTTAATTAGACTTACGTTAGAAAACATTTTGTTGTAAAACAATGTAGCCGCAAAAGTATAAATTATTTAGATACGTAAAAATGTAATGTATCACTTTTTTGCCAAAACGTATTTATATCAATCGAAATATGATATTTGACATGGTCTTAAGGGTCATTTGTTGTCATTTTTAGTCATTGGTCATTGGTGGTCATTGGTTATTTATTGTCATTCGTAATTCGCACATTCGTATTTCGCAGGAGGTCTCTGTGCTCATTTAACTAAAAAAACGTATCTTTGCACTTTAGCATTAAATCAAACATCTTGACAAAACAAAATATTCTTTTCTCTCCGGCATCTATCGGACCGCTTACCCTTCGCAATCGCAGCATACGTGCCGCGGCTTTCGAAGGCATGTGTCCGGGCAACAAGCCTTCGCAACTATTGTTCGATTATCATACTTCCGTTGCGGCAGGCGGCATCGGCATGACCACAGTGGCGTATGCTTCAGTGTGTCAAAGCGGACTTTCCTTCCCGCATCAATTGTGGTTGCGCGAGGAAGTGCTGCCCGAATTGCGTCGTTTGACCGATGCCATACATCGTGAAGGCGCTGCGGCTTCCATACAATTGGGACATTGCGGCAATATGTCGAAAAAGAGTGTCACAGGTTGTTTGCCCTTGTCTCCTTCGGGCGGGCTGAACATCTATTCGCCCACATGGTCGAAAAAAATGGATGCTCAGGATATTGATTTCGTCGTGAATTCATTTGGCGAAGCGGTGAACCTTGCTCGCAGCGCAGGTTTCGATGCCGTGGAAGTTCATGCCGGACATGGCTATTTGATTAGTCAGTTTTTGTCGCCCTACACCAACCGACGCACAGACGAATATGGAGGATCGTTGCAGAATCGGGCGCGATTTATGCAACGTGTGCTTCGCAGTGTGATGCAAGCCGCAGGAAACGATATGGCAGTGGTGGTAAAAACCAATCTTCGCGATGGTTTTCGTGGCGGGATGGAATTTGAAGAGTGTTTGGAAGTTGCCCGAATGATTGAAGCGGAAGGCGTGCACGCTTTGGTGCTCAGCGGTGGTTTTGTGAGCAAAGCGCCTATGTATGTGATGCGGGGCAGTATGCCGATACGCACGCTAACCCATTATATGAATAATATGTCGCTGAAACTCGGAGTGCGTCTTTTCGGCAAATTTATGATACCATCCGTTCCATTTCAGGAAGCATATTTTTTGGAAGATGCGCTCAAGGTTCGCAAAGCGTTGACGTTGCCTTTGATTTATGTGGGAGGATTGATTTCGCGCAGCAAAATAGACGAAGTACTCGACCATGGCTTTGAATTCGTGCAGATGGCACGTGCCTTGCTCAACGAACCTGCTTTTGTGAATCGCATGAAGGAAGATGAGGCGGCTAGAAGCCAATGTGTGTGTAGCAACTATTGTATAGCACGTATGTACACTTTGGAAATGGCATGCCATCTGCATCGAAGCGACTTGCCGAATTGTATCCAAAGAGAAATTAGTAAGAATAATTCATGATGTTTTTTCTCAGACAATGAAGACCACCTCATCCTCCATCGCCTTAATCACGGGAGCTAGCTCCGGCATTGGTTTGCAGATTGCGCGTCAGTTGGCTGCCATGAAGTATGATTTGATTTTGGTAAGCAACCAAGAATCACAATTGGCAACAGTGAGCCGCGAACTATCGGAAAGTTTCTCCATCAGAACGTGGAGCTATTTTATGGACCTGTGCCAAGCCGATGCTGCCACAAGCTTGTATGAATGGTGCCACACGAATCAATTGGAAGTGGAAATATTGGTAAACAATGCCGGCATCTTTTTCTTTGGCGAAGTGGTGGAGATCGATATCATCAAAACCCAAAATATCTTAGCCTTGCATGTTGCCACGCCCGTTCAACTGTGCACGCTTTTTGGCAAAGATATGAAACAACGACGTTCAGGTCATATCCTTATCATCTCATCCTTATCAGCTTATATGCCCTATCCCGGTATTGCTCTGTATGCTGCCACCAAGCGTTTTCTGAAAAGCTTTGCCCGTTCCTTGCGCAGCGAAATGTTGGACTATCATGTGAATGTAACCTCCGTATGCCCGGGTGCTGTCGCTACCAATTTATATGAGCTAAGCGAGAAAAAGCTCAACAGTGCCATCCGCTTTGGCATTATGATGCGCCCGGAGAAACTAGCCCGTAAGATTTTGCAGGCAATGTTTCGACGCAAAAGCACCATCATCCCCGGACTGATGAATAAGATTTTTCTTCCAATTATCGTCATCATACCTCATGGCATCATCGTACTTGTTCGACGATATTCAAGGCTTTTACCTCCTGATAAAACCAAGGATTAGGAGTTCGAAATCTCCAAAACCTGTGATATGGAATGGAGAAATACCTCGGGGAATAAAAAACAAAAAAGCCGTAAACACAAATTTACGGCTTTTCCTTTTACTGCCTAAGGCTTAACATCATTAATAATGCAAGCGTACTGCAGCAAAAATGTTTCTTCCCGGAGCGTTGATGCCGCTCGAGACGGTGCGATATTGTGTGTCAAGAATATTATCCACACCCACTTGCAAGGTAACATATTTTTCTAAGGTATAAGAAAGATGAAAATTTGCGGTAAACCATGCAGGCGTTCCATATCGCGTAGCATACACTAAATTGTCTTCAGCACCCGCATCCGCTGCGTAATCTTTGGTACGTTTCCAACCATTGCAATCAAAGAACAATTCAGCACTGAAGTTTTTACAGGTATAATTCAAATCCACGCGACCCATAAATGGTGGAATATGATCTAAAGATACATCCGTTGAATCAGTTTTCAAACGTCCGTAGGTCAAATTCGCCATCAGCGAAAGCATAAAATGTTTATCAATTCTAGAGTTTAGGTTCGTTGAAAAACCATAAATATATGCCTTGCCTTTGTTTTGACAGGAATACACTTTACTCATAGTGTTGTCGTACATGATTTCAGACTGTCCATCAAACAAAGCAGGCGCCACCACGATAGCGCTATACAGATTGGTGTAATATAAATAGGTTTCCCAACGCGTATTGTCATTAAATAGTTGGGTATATCCCAATTCATAGTTCACGGTTTTTTCAGGTTTCAGATTCGCATTAGGAACTCTCACAGTGCCGGGAGCAGGGTCAAATATCTTGGCAATATCATCCACATTGGGTACGCGGAAGCCTGTAGAAACCATAAACGAAAGCTTCGAAGTCTCGGAAGGCGCGGCAATTATACCCAAACTTCCCGAATACACCCATGTTTCTTGGTAAATCTTTGAAATAGGCAGAGGAGCAGGCAAAGGATCGGGAGGCGTTGCTTTATCTGCAAAGGTGCAATAAAGCGTGGATAAACCAAATCGAACCCCATCAACAAGCGTAAAATACTTGCCCATTTTCAAGGTGTGCGAATAATAAGCTGCCAAGTTGTCCATCTCGTTTTCT
This sequence comes from uncultured bacterium, assembly GCA_903862465.1. Classification (GTDB taxonomy): domain Bacteria; phylum Bacteroidota; class Bacteroidia; order Bacteroidales; family CAIWKO01; genus CAIWKO01. Next base: position 12,535 of record CAIOYH010000203.1, read on the forward strand.
CCGTCAGGGAAACGGGTAGCAAACTTTTCGCTTGTGCCGGTGTTGATATTTATTTTGTTGGCAGTGGATTTCAGTTTGTTGATTTGCACATCAATGCCTAGGCGCGTTTCGCTATGTTTGCCCACCTTCTTGAAATCAAGATTTGCACCGATTATCTGAACATGTTCAATTCTATTCTTCAACCACATATCTCCGAAGTTACGGTTATGACGGCTTTCTTCCAAGCCTTGATAATTGATGCCAAAATGCAATCCATTGAGCTTGCCATCAGGATTGTCGTAGTTGAAATCATAAGCAGCAAGCATTCGCTTCTGAGGACCATAATACCATTCGGCAGAGCCTAATGTGCCATCTTTGGATACAATAGTTCGGCTTTGATCCAATGTCAATCGGTCGTAGCGAGGCACATCAGAGGAGCTAGAATATTGAAAATTCAATCCATGTGTGATATGTTTACCTTGTTTGATGGCAAATTTCTGCATAATATCATATTGGGTGTAGCCGCTTTGTTTTTGCAGATTGGGGTTTGAGTTTTTCACCACAGTATCCTTGCCCCCAATTCTTTCAGCATAATAGGGGCGTTCGCCATAAGCCCAATTGAAGAAAGGATTCTGTTGTTTTCCGCCTTTCAAATCACCAAAAGCTGAGTAGCTAAAGGAGGTGAGGGACGCGAATTTCTTACACCCAAAATTCAAATCAATGTGCCCCGTGGATTCGCTATTCACGCTGCCATAACGATACATGCCATTGGCTTTAAAGTTGAGTTTGCCATTGGTTGAAAATTGCGGGCTTTTGGTAAACATAATGATAGCGCCACCCAAAGCATCGCTGCCATAAACGGTGGAGGAGGGTCCGAAAAGGACTTCAACCCTTTCGAGACTGTTGTTATCGGTTTTGATTAAATCCTGCATGTGACCGCCGCGATAGATGAGGTTGTTCATACGAACACCGTCAATCACCAACAGCACACGGTTGCCTTCAAAGCCTCTGATGTTGGGGCTGCCGCCTCCCATTTGACTCTTTTGTACATGCACATTGCCTGTTTTGGAAATCACATCCGCCGTAGATTGTGCTTGTATGTTTTCAATCTCTGTCACCCTTATAACTTGCACCTGCTGAGGCACAGTCTTCTTGGTTTCCATGGATTTGTTCGCAGAGATGATAAGCTCATCGAGCGTAATTGTTTTTATTTTTGATGTGTCACTTGCTTGTTGCGCAAAAGAAACTCGAATGCAACACAGCAATACTAGCATGATTGAAGTAATTTTTGTTTTCATTTTTATATAGTTTTTTAATGAATAAATAAGGATAAGCACGCCAAAGGCAGCGTACTGAAGAAAGAGATATTTACTTAAAAAGAACTATACATCCTCAGGTGGAGGGAGAAGGATTTCGAAGTTTTGTGAAAGAATATTTTCTGAGAAATGATGATTGAGAGAAACGACATGATGCGTTATAAACGGATTGAGGTTGACGGTATGCTGAATATAATCCAACGACAACAACTGTATCAACACCTGAGGCACTTTGTTCTTTTGAGAATGATGGTCGGCAAAAAGGTTTTTAATCTTCTTCAAAATGTTTTCCTCTTTCGTATCATGAATAACTATAAGATGAACGCTATCGTTCAGGATGCTCATCGAGCGGATGTCGTACATCTTTCCCTTATAACGAATTTCCTTGCTGTCTATGCGGCTTTTGGCGAACTCGCTTCGACTTATATGCAATGTTTCCACAGGGTGTGAGCTTTTATGCAAGCTTTGCTGCATGGCATATTTCGCGGCGTATTGCTGCATTTTATAGGCAACAAACAAGCCCCCCGATTGCAACATCAGCAGGAACAACAACACTATGTAAACCGCTTTTTTCAGTCTCTTTAATTTTAGTTGAATGCAAAATTAGCAAATAATCAGATAGTGGAGCAGGAAACGCGTTGATATTAATCAATCATGCAAAACATTGTTGTCCGATTAACTTTTATGTCGTCCCTAACGGGACTTAAATTCAACTCCACTATTTTTTCTACCGATATTTAATCCCTACGGGATAAGGAATTTTCGTAATTCTATTGTCCCGTAGGGACATAATATCGGTAGGAATATTGATTGCCACGAAATGTAAGCCCCATCGGGGCGAAATATTTCTAAAACACAAGATAATTAATACATTCCGCATTGTTTAAAGAATTTACCTCGGACACTAATGCAAGCAAAACTATGATATTAAAAAACAACAACTTACACTATAAACAATAAGAGGTATGGAGAGATAAATTTTTTTTTTGTATTTGTATGTTTTAATTAGAAAAATATTGCATATATTTGCACCCATCAAATTAACTAAAAAAAAGCAACCACAAATCAAGTAAAAATATTTATTAACTCATTAAAATTCAATTAAAATGGCAAACACAACTCCAAATTCAGTAAAAAGATTAATGTGCGAATTCAACAAACCAAGTAATGTTTCGATGCTTGTAAC
>CAIOYH010000204.1 GCA_903862465.1 uncultured bacterium
CACATAATGCAAATAAAAGTGTTTAAAGTTTTTAAACTGTCCGCTATGAAATGATATTAGCAATGTAATTATCTCGGATTCACAAAGTCCTGCTTTTCTGTTTCGCACATGAACTTCATCGGAGGTTCTTATTTGTTTTTGTTTGATTTCATCTTCAAAATTTTTGCAGAAATCATCTGTAGTAATAAAAATTTCAATAATTTTGTCCTGTAGCATTGATCTTAATTTTTTGTTGGTTTGTACTACAAATATAATCAATTTTAATGCTACTATTTATTTGTATTTCATTATTTTACGAACAATACATGTTAATAACTCTTATCCCGAACTCAGGTTATTAGATTGAAGAAAAAATTTGCAAAGAAAACGGTGTAAACATTCTTAATGAATTTCTTTACAAAGATATAAAACTTTTTACAAATTCCATCAATAATAATGATATATTGATGATGTTGGGAAATTCCGCTTCATTGGTTGTGCTATTGAACTGCCTTTTGAAAACACCAATGCCCCAACAGACAAGTCTATCGAGGCATTAGTTTTCGGCTTGATTTCTCGCGCCTTGTTTTGGCAGATTGTTACACCGCCGGGCTGAAAAGATTACTGCATATGTTGTGCCTGTTAGAAACAGGTCCGGCTTATAACAGCAATTCTATTCAGAATTTATAGAACGAAAAGCTTCTAAAGAGAAGCTTTAAAGGGCTGAGGAACGTTCTTATGGTGGTTCCACGGCAGTGCAAAGATACAAAAAATTATTTATGCAAAAAGGAAAAACTTCAATTAATAGTGTAGGCTTTTAAGATATTTATGAGTGTCTATTAAACTTCTATGAAGGACCTAAAGGCTTCAAAATTCAAGTTTTAGTAAAGTTGAAGCCGCGCCCCGACTAAAACCTATTGTCCTGTCCCGCACAGAAGTTCGGGAGTTCTATTGTGTCAATTGTGGTGCAAAAATCCGCGTCAGCCGCGCTCTAATGCCCAAGAGTTTCCATTACGAAATACGAATAAGAATTCTTCCAATATCGTTGTGTTCTCAGTCCTGTCCCGTATTGGAAGTCGAGAGTCTCCGTACTTTTTTCTATGCCAAAGCCCTAAGCCCCTATCAAACTCAGCACCCCATTTATAAACGTGAGCGGATGGGCGGGGTTGCCGGGGATGTAGAGGTCAACGGTGTTGTTTTGGAGGAAGGAGCGATTGACGGCGGGGCTATCGGCAAAGAGTCCACCGCTGATGGCGTCGGTGCCTACCAGAACAATAATTTTGGGATGAGGCACGGCATCATAACAAATTTGGAGGGCTTCTGCCATGTTGTTGGCGATGGGTCCTGTGATGACGATGCCGTCGGCATGGCGGGGGGAAGCCACAAATTCGATACCGAAGCGGCTGATGTCGAACTGCACATTGTTGGCTGCGTTGAGTTCCCATTCGCCACTGTTGTCGCCGCCCGCGGAAACCTGTCGGAGTTTTAATGAGGAACGGAAGAGGCTGCGGATTTCGGGGCGCATGGCTTGGGGGTTTAGTTGGAGGGGTGTGTCGTCACCTGCAGTTATGATGAGGCTTTCGCGCTGGTTGGTAGCGATTTTATAGTCGGTGGTAAAGCTGATTTTGTCGGGAAACTGTTGAGCACAGGCGCCACAAAAGGTGCATTTTCCTAAATCAATCGCCACAGGATTGGCGGTTATGGCTCGCATGGGACAGAGGGAGGTTAAGGCTGCCTCGTCCACTGTCTGAAGGCTGATGAGAGGTCTGCCGCGAAAGATTCCCGGGACTTGGGCAGTGCGCACATTCGGAATGAATTGTTTTCCCTGATGGTATAAAATCTTTAAATTGTCGAACATAATGTTTTGAATTAAATGTTACAAATCGTGACCTGCATAAGATAGGTTGAAACTTTTGTTGCTGACTGGGAAGTCGGATATTTCGTTGTTTCTGACCGCCATAGCCAACACCATCCAGTTGTGGAAAGAGGGGTCTTTGATTTTATAGATGAGCAGTTCGCCATGGGCGTCGGTGATGGCACAATGGCAAATTTCGCCGCGCCACGCTTCGACCAAGGTAATAGTGAACACATCGGTTTGAGGCTGTTGCAGTGGGCTTGGGGAGGGTTGGGGATGGGGAAGCGTGGCAATCAATTTGCGAACGTATTCGATGGATTGCTTTATCTCTTCTTTGCGCACTTGCACACGGGAATAGACATCGCCATGGCGTTTGATGACGGGTTCGTGTTTCAATTCGGGATAGAGACAGTAGGGATGCGACAGGCGAATATCGCGATGGAGACCGCTGGAACGTGCTGCCATCCCGACGGCATTGATGGACAAGACATCGTCATAGGACACCACGCCCGTCCGCTCGAAACGCGAAGTGGCACTTGGGAGTTTGAACATTTGTTTGCACATTTCGTTGAAGTCTGGCTCGAAAGCATCGAACACCGCCAAGAGGCGAGCAGCCAAAGCGGGCGTGAACGGAAAAGGATTGTACCCTGGGCGAATCAGACCCTTAGACAAACGATTGCCGCCCCATTCTTGCATAAAGTTGACGATGGGCGTGCGCAAACGTCCAAAGACCGAAGCGCCCAACTGATAAGCAATGTCGGCACATAAAGCGCTTAAATCGCCCGTGTGGATGGCTATCCGCTCCAACTCCTGCGCCACAGTGCGGGCAAAATCCAAATCGCGTGTGGGATGGAAATGGCAAAGGCTTTCCCACAAAGAGGCGAAAGCAGTGGCATGACCTGCCACGGTGTCGCCTGCGATGTTTTCTGCCAAAGTGGCTCGTTGGAGGAGTTCTTTTTTGTCGAGAAACAATTGCTCCATGCCGCGATGTTGATAGCCCAATTGTATTTCGAGATGGAGGATTTGTTCGCCATTGCAGATGAAACGGAAATGCCCGGGTTCAATCACGCCTGCATGTATGGGACCAACGCCTACTTCGTGCAGTTCTTCGCTTTTGATGCTATAAAAAGGATAATTGGCGATGGTTTGAGAGGTATCGAAACGGTTAAATGCATAGCGAAGAGGTTTCAACCAGGGATGATGGATGAAGTTTACGCCGAAGTTTTCATGAATCTCCCGTTCAAACTTCTCGAAGCACAAGAGTTTGGAAGTTAAAGCCAACAGGGGCGTTTCGCGCTTCACCACGCAGGCGGAAACATAAATTTGGTGCGCATTGTCATCGGCAATGCAACATATCAGCTTGATGGCATCTCCGATTTTATAGCCGAAATAGTTGACGCAATGGCGTTCGGGATGATGGGTTATAAACCCTGTATTTATCTCGAAAAAGGTATCATAGGGAATTTCGGGGATGGCAGCAATTCCGATTGTTTGATTATTTAGTAGTGTGATATAATTCATGGTGCATTAAATTGGAAGGTGCATTATACTTTCATTAATCAGATTCACAAATTCCACAGGGGGATTCAAACCCAGATAGACTGCCCCCGCCAAGAGTATGTATTGGGTGAGGGATTCCCAGGGGCAGATACGCGGAACACTATCTTCGTTGAAACCGACGGCAGGCAGGAAAAGAATCTTGAAGATGTTTTTGCCGAAGGCATAGATAATCATGGTGAGCAGCAATAGAATTAAGATAAGAACGATGATTTGATTGGCTTCGAATAAGGAACGGAAAATCAGAAATTCGCTTACAAACAAACCCGATGGAGGCATGGCGGTGGCGCTAATAAACCCCAACAGTATGACCAAGGCGCCTGTAGTGTTGTATTTAAAATAGTTTCCGATTTGGTATATGTTTTTTGTTTTAAACACTTTGAAGATTTGGTTGTATTGAAAAAACAAACTTGATTTGACTAAGGCATGGAGCACGATGTGCAGCACGGCAGCGTAATAGCCAACGCCTCCTGCCGCCAAACCAAGCATCACCAAGCCCATGTGTTCGATGCCTGAATAGGCAAACATGCGTTTGATGTTTTTTACTTTTATCATATAGACCGCTGCCACGAAAACGGATAGAAATGCAGCGATGCCAATCACTAAGCTTGCCCAATGATGTAGGGAGGTGTTGGCAACCACCGAATAGAAACGGAAGATACCTACAAAACCTAAATTCATCAATACGCTGGAGAGTAATGCAGCGGCAGGACCGGGAGCGGTATCTTTGGCATCAATGCCGGCGGTGTACATGGGCACCAAGCCCAATTTGGCGGTGAAGCCTGTGAAAATAAACAGAAAGGCTAATCGCAACCAGTATGGATTGAGTTTGTCGCTGTTTGCCAATAGATTTTGAAACGATAGGTCGGAGGAGCCTGCATGCATCAGCGACAGACTGAGAAATAAGATACCGATGAAGATAAAGGTGATGCTGATGGCGCAGATAAACACGTACTTCCAAGTACCTTCTAAAGCCAATTTGTTGCGATGATGATAAATCAAGGCGGAGGCAAAGAGCGTGGTGAGTTCGGTGAAAATCCACGTTACAGCGATGTGATTGGAAAGATAGCCTGCGCCGATGGCGGTAATTAAACCGACGATGGCTGCAAAAAAGATACTCCTTGAACGTGGTGGACCGTGTTGATTTTGGATGTATAAAAAGCCATGAATGGCAGCAGGAATGCTGATGACGCTTAGGGTGATCAACAACAATATTCCTAAGGCATCGAAGGTGAAGTAATCGAGTTCGGTGGCATGAAAGTGCAGGCAAGCATAAATGGTAAAGCCCCATTGTATCATTAAAAACAAACCCAACAGGCTGTAATTAATGATTTTATTCTTGTTTATAAATAGCGCTATTGCAATTGAAAAAGCTACTATAAGATATATGAGAGTTATCATGATCGTGGATTTGGGCGTTTAATAATCTTTCAAATTACTGAGTTGGTTCACGTCAATATCTTTAAACACATCTCCAATTTTGTTTAAGAAGATACCCAGAATCAGGACGCTGGCAAAAATATCGAGCATAATACCTAAGTTCACTAGCATTGGCATTTCGTTGCCCACGGCTAATGACAAGACAAAAACACCATTCTCAATCACCAAATAGCCCATGACGTGGGTGATGATTTTACGACGTGAAGCAATGAAATACAATCCTGTGAAGAGAGTGGATAATGCCACAACAAAGAATATCTTATCCAAATGTGGCTCTTGTATGCTATTGGCTAAGAGAATAGTTGCCACGACGATTACGGTGGTAATAATCAGAGAAACAAAGTTGGGGAGAAAAGGTTCGGTTTCGCGGGTGATGCGGTTTCGTTTCAATATATATGCCAAAAAGAGCGGCACGGCTATTGACTTAAATATGATAGTTTCCAAAAGAATCAATATCAGATTGACTACATTTATCTCGCTAAGCTGAATGAAAACAACAAAAAAGAGCAAGACCCCTTGTAAAGCCAATACCTTAACATACGTAAGCATGCGGTTGGCAATCGCCATATAAAACAGCGTGATGAGGAAGGTTATGAGTAAAACAGCTATCATTGTTTTATGTTTTAGTGTTTAAATGAATTTGCCTAATATTAATAATGCACCGAAAAAGATAAGCAAACTCACCGATGTTAGGGCAAAAATAAACTGCGCATTGTGCCCCATCCTGAAACGAGCCATAAAGGATTCAATAGTACCAATGGTGATGGCAATTAAAAATTGGGTGATGAAAAATAGTGGGATAGTGTATTCATAAGGAAAGATACCGATGAACAAATTTACGATTAAGGCACCATAGATAGCAAACTTGAGGCAGCCTGCAGAAAGAATCAGCCCTAAATCGAAGCCGCTGTTTTCCAAAATCATTACTTCGTGAATCATGGTGAGTTCGAGATGTGTTTTGGGGTCGTCAATAGGCATGCGGCTGTTTTCAATCATGGCAATCATCAGCAAGACGAAGGTCGCAAGTATCGCTAAAGCGTAGGTGATATAGGAACCAAGATGCAAGGCGGAAAAGATTTCCTGGAAGGAGGAATGCCCTGTGAGCAAAGCCAACGAACCAATCAGAATGAAGAAAGCGGGTTCGGCAAACATGGAATAAAGGGCTTCGCGGCTGGCACCCATACCGCCAAAGCTGCTGCCTGTGTCTAAAGCAGAAATAATGCTGAAGAATTTGCCGAGTGCTAACACATAAGCAAAGAAAATAAAGTCGCCATTAAAGCTTATCAAACCCTTCGATTGTCCAAACGGCACGATGAGCATCGCCATCACCACAGAGGAGAAATAAATGGTCGGAGCAATTTGAAACACAAAGCTTGACGTTTGACTATAGACCGCACCTTTTCGGAAAAGTCGCATGATATCTTTGATGGGCTGCATGATTCCCGGTCCTTTGCGTCCCGAAAATATACTTTTTGTACGGGAGATGATGCCCGAGAAAAAAATAGCTGCAATGAATATTAAGGCAAAACTCAGCATATTATAATTGTTTTAAAAAGTCAATAAAAACAAGGAACTTCTCATAAATTAAAGGGATACAAATTATGGAAACAATAAAGATGATACCATATAAAATATAGAATTGTAAATTACCATTTTGAAGAAACTGAAAACGGCTCAACAAAGATTTGATGGCTTTGATAGGGCTGTCAACAAACCATTTTTCAAGCTTATCGTAGGTCACCGACTTGTAATGTACTTTGCCCGGGAAAATGCCATGAATCTCTTTCTTGTTTTTTGATAACATTAAGAAAGGTCGGAAGAGTTTTCGATAGCTTCTGACAAATGAATTGGCGGTGTATTGCATTTTGGATGTTGGAGCGGTGTAGGAGCAAGCCCATGTTGGCTCAATGGTTACTTTGCTTTTGCTTAAAGCCCATTTCCGAAGCAAAAAGACAAGGGTAATAATACCAATCAAACCCCACATGCCCCAGCTTATTTGTTGCAACACATCCTGATTGTATTGAAGGGTGTTGGTGGCAGGAAAAGGATTGGAAGCGAATAATAAAATAGGTTGAAGGAGTAGATTGATGAATAATTTAGGGAATACTCCAATGGCTATAATAATTAGAGTGATAAGATACAAAGGTAAGAGTTGTATAAATGGTGGTTCTTTGATTTCGTGATGAAATTCTTTGCGAGGATTCCCTAAAAAAACTACGCCAAAGGCTTTGGTGAAACATAACATCGCCAAACCACCAATCAGCACCAATCCTAAGATGGAAAAACCAATTACTATTAAGGAAAAGAGGTTTGCATCTTGCAGCCAATGGTATAAACCGGAGTAAAGAAGAAACTCCGAAATAAATCCATTAAAAGGTGGAATACCACAAATAGCGATGGCAGCAATCAGAAAGAGCAGGGCTGTTTGAGGCATCTTTTTTACCAAGCCGCCCAACTGCTCCACATCTATGGTGTGCGTTGCCTGATACACATTGCCGGCAGTATAAAACAATAAGGATTTGAACAATGCATGGTTTAAGGTATGCAACATCGCGGCAGCAAATCCTAAGTTGGCGAGAATAGCATTGTTGCTTCCCAAACCGATACAGCCTATGCCAATACCCATTCCGATAATACCTATATTTTCGATACTATGATAGGCGAGCAATTTCTTTAAATTGTGCTGAATAATTGCCAACATCACCCCATATAATCCAGATATTACAGAAAAAAACAAGATGATGTAACCAATGGAAGTGTAATCAAGTTTGATGAGTAACAGCATCCGTAATATGCCAAAGATTCCGATTTTGATGATTACGCCTGACATTATACCCGAAATGTGAGCGGGAGCTGCCGGATGAGCATAAGGCAACCACGTATGCATAGGAACAATGCCTGCTTTGATGGCAAATGTAACAAAGAAGCACAGAAACAAGAGTATCGCAATCTTAGGATTCTCGGTGGTATATGCTGTTATGGCACTAAAATCATAGCTGCCCGTTTTGAATCGTACCCACATAAATCCAAGCATCAGGAACACTATGGAAATATGAGATTGTATCAAATAATTCAGCCCCGCTTTGATGGTCGCCATTTTTTCATTCTCGAAAATCACCAACATAAAGGCAGAGAGTGCCATGATTTCCCAAGCAATGAGAAAGGCAAAACTATTTTGTATGACGCATATCCCTAAAAGTGCACTTTGCAACAAAAGCAGTGCCATGGCATGGACGCTGATTTTGCTCTTTTGTTCCCGATACGCTTTCATATAAAACAAACCATAAAAGCTTCCTGTGATAAATACCAAGTTGATGATAAGCATAAACCAACCCGACAACGCATCAATCCGAATGGGAATCACATCTGAAATAATACTCCCCGGCAGTATAAATTCGAACTTCTCGCCCATCAATGTGAGCACAGCAAAATAAGATGTCAATGCTGCATTAAGAACAATTGCTAAAAATATAACTATACCTTTTCCTGTTACTTTCAAAAAAGGAATGAGCAGCAAGGCACCCACAATGATTATTAAAAATGCTTTTATCAGAATCATTGCAGAATATTTAATGCGGTTAAAACAAAAATAGCAATGATAAACACTATGCCGTAAATAACGTACGATTGAATTCTGCCATTTTGAATAAACTTAAAATAGTTGGCAGCATACAACAAACGCCGAGTGATTTTCTTGATGAAAAAATGTTCGAAAAAATCAAGATAACTTGAACTGTAATTGCGTTTAGAAGGAAACAGTTCTGAGGGTTTCATCTGTGTGAATTGTTTTCTTTCTATCAACAGAAAATTGAGAATCTTGCTCAATGGTTTTGAAAATGATTTGCCTGTATATTGCATTTTGGGTGTTGCCACACCTTCATAACCACAGCTCCATGTGGGTTGTGAGCTTAGGATTCTTCGTTTCACAACGAACCAACGAGTGCCCCAAAACAAAACAATAATTCCAATAAATATCGCTGAATAGATGCTGATATTCGAAATCATGGTAGCGAAACTATCAAATCCAACAGGTTCGAATCCTAAGCGGGACGAGCCAAGACCTTGCAGGATATGGCTGATGATTGTCAAATAGATTTGCGGGAAAAACGCGACGCTTAACATGGCTGCAATTATTAGATATTGCGGCAGGAGCATGAGCCGAGATACTTCCTGTGGTGCAACATCCATCTTTTCTCTAGGATTGCCTAAGAAAATAGTTCCGAATGCTTTGGTGAAGGTTAAGATGGATATTCCGCCAATGATACTGAGACCTGCAAACGTTAATATCAACAAACTCGTTTGACTCAAATTGCTTGATTTCATGCCTTCCAAAAGACCACTATAAATGATGAATTCAGAAACAAAACCATTGAAGGGCGGTATGCCGCCTATGGCAACGGCACCTATCAGAAAAATCAAGGCGGTTTTCGGCATCTGTTTTATCAAACCGCCCAACTTCTCCATATTGCGGGTATGCGTCTGTTTGTAAACCGAACCTGCCGCATAAAACAGCAAAGATTTGAACAAAGAATGATTCAACACGTGCAACAAAGCACCACCAAAACCTAAGTAGTAAAGTAAAGGAGAACCACTGCCCAAACCCATCATGCCGACTCCAATGCCGATGCCAATGATACCAATATTTTCGATGGTGCAATATGCCAACATCTTTTTAAAATCATGATGAATGGCGGCGTTTAAAATTCCATACAAGCCTGTTAGCACCGAGACGCTCACAACGATTTCGCCAAGCAGCAGCAAATCGGATGAAAGGAACGTAATGATACGAATGATGCCATAAATTCCTAATTTCACAATCACTCCCGACATGACACCCGAAATGTGAGAAGGAGCGGCAGGATGCGCATGAGGCAACCAAGAGTGGAAAGGAATGAAACCGGCTTTGAATCCAAAACCGACAAAGAAAATCAAGAAGAGCCAAATGTTTGAATTGGCACCGAAAAACGTATGAAATGCCTCGAAACTAAACGAACCCGTTTGGAAATACACCCAAATAAAACCAACGGTAAGCAGAAGGACGCTGATGTGCATTTGCACGAAATAGTTGAGCCCTGCTTTTATGGTATTGGGTTTATGATGGTCGAAAATGACCAACAACATGGAGGAAAGCGACATGATTTCCCACACACAATCAGAAATGCTAATCCGTGCTGCACAACACACACACACAACATCGAAAGTTGGAACAATAAAAATAATATCCAATGCAAACTCATTTTTGCAGGCTTGCTTTGATGTCCTTTTAAATAGCCGGCAC
>CAIOYH010000205.1 GCA_903862465.1 uncultured bacterium
AATTTACGAAGGATTTTTGTATCTGCCAAAAGATTTTCAAAAAATCTTCATTCAACATAAAAAATTTTTTCAATAAAAAAACTTCCGCCTGATGGAAACTGCCTAAAAGACACATTATTAAGCATATCGTTCTTGCGAATACAGATAAAAACTAGGCGGAAAATAATTTCGCTTTCGCGGAAGAGGAGTTCGTTTCAACGAAAGATGATTTCGCTTTCGCGGAAGTTGCGTTCGCTTGTGCGGAAAATGATTTCGCTTTCGCGGAAAAGGAGTTCACTTCAATGGAAGATGGTTTCGCTTTCGCGGAAGTAGCGTTCGCCCATGCGGAAGTAAAAAACTGACACACGGAAGAAGCTTTCGCTCATGTGGAAAAGCAAATCGCTCACGCGGAAGACGCTACTTGAGAGCGAACTCCTCTTCCGCGAAAGCGAAACAGAAAAACACAGCGACGAGGAGAATTTCCGCGAAAGCGAAAACATTAAAACACAAAGCGATGAACGCATCCGCGGAAGCGAAAAAGAAAAAACCGAGAGCAAAATGGCTCAAAAAACTAGAACGCAGATGACACGGATGCTCCGCAACGCTGATAAACACTGATTTTTTCATTTATCCGCGACAATTCGCGTTATGTATATCCGCCTAATCCGCGTTCCAACAAAAACCGCGTTCCATCCTTCAAAAAAATATTTTCCCCATTCCTAATTATTATATGTACCTTTGACCTAAATTTTTTTTAAACAATTTCTCATGGCAAAAACAATAAAAAACCCTAAAAATCCTTCTTCCCCATCCAAGAAACATGACCCCATCGTCGAACGCGATTTTCCCATCGTTGGCATCGGCGCTTCGGCAGGCGGCTTGGAAGCCTTGGAACAGTTTTTTCAGAACACCCCCAAGGATAATGGCATGGCGTTCGTGGTGATTCAGCATTTGGACCCTAACCACGTGGGCATCATGCCCGAATTGCTGCAACGCATCACCTTCATGAAAGTGATCCAAGCCATGGACGGCATGGTGGTGAAGCCCAATTGGGTGTATGTGATTCCGCCCAACAAAAGCCTTTCGATATTGAATGGTTCGTTGCTGCTGTTCGAACCGGTGGAAACGCGCGGACTGCGCCTGCCCATTGATTTCTTTTTCCGCTCGTTGGCGTTGGATAAAAAAGAAAAAAGCGTCGGCATCGTTCTCTCGGGCATGGGCAGCGACGGCAGCTTGGGACTGAAGGCAATTAAAGAAATGAACGGCTTGGTGTTGGTGCAGTCGCCCGACTCAGCCAAATTCGATGGTATGCCGCGCAGCGCTTTGGATGCCGTGATTGCCGACATCGTGTTGCCTGCTAGCGACCTTCCCGCAAAACTGATAGAACTTCTCAAATTCGTCCCCATTATCAGTCACGACGATAAAGATTTGGATGCCAAAATCAAAAGCAATCTCGACAAAATCATCATACTGCTGCGCGAACAAACCGGACACGATTTCTCATTATACAAAAAAAACACCCTGCTGCGCCGCATCGAACGCCGCAAAGGCATCCACCAAATTGATAAAATCATCAACTATGTGCGCTTCCTGCAAGAAAACCCGAAAGAGATTGACATCTTGTTCAAAGAATTGCTTATTGGCGTCACGAATTTTTTCCGCGATGCGCCCGTATGGGAAAAACTTAAATCGGATATATTGCCCAAATTGATGCAAGATATGCCCCAAAACTATGTGTTGCGTGCATGGGTGCCTGCCTGCTCCACGGGCGAAGAAGCTTATACTTTGGCAATGATTTTTCAAGAAGCTGTTGAAAAACTCAAGAATCGCCGCAACCTTTCCTTGCAGATTTTTGCCACCGATTTGGATACTGACGCCATAGAAATTGCGCGTCGGGGCATTTTTCATGAAAACATAGTTTCCGACGTTTCGCCCGAACGCCTGAGCCGATTTTTTATGCCCGAACCCAACGGTTATCGGGTGAATGCTTCCATCCGCGAAATGGTGGTGTTTGCCCCTCAAAACGTGATTAAAGACCCGCCTTTCACCAAACTCGACCTGCTCACCTGCCGCAATATGCTCATTTATATGGAGCCCGAATTGCAGAAAAAATTGATGGCACTGTTCAACTATAGCATCAACCCGGGGGGCATTTTGATTTTAGGCACCTCCGAAACCCTCGGCAGCTATAGCGAAGGCTTTGCCGAAGTGGATCCGCGGCTCAAAATTTACGAACGCGCCGCTGCCCATCCCTTGCCCGATTTGATAGATTTTCCCAGTTCGTTTTCGCGCAACAAAAAAGCTCCTTTCGAAATTAAAGTTCCTGCCAAAGTGGTCGAAAACATACAAACTTATGCCGACCAAATCTTGTTGCAGCGTTTTGCTCCTGCCAGCGTATTGGTCAACGACAAAGGCGACATCGTTTATATCACCGGGAAAACGGGCAAATATCTAGAACCCTCGGCAGGCAAAGCCAATTGGAATGTGTATGCGATGGCACGCGATGGCTTGCGCGAAGCCCTTCCGATGGCTTTGCGCAAAGCAACGCAAAACTATGAACCGACCAAACTGCGCAACATCAAAGTGGGCACCAATGGCAATAGTCATTTTGTGGATGTTGTGGTGCAGCGCATCGAAAGTCCCATAGCTATTAAAGGTATGATGATGATAGTGTTCACGGATGTGGCGGCGGTGATAGAAGTGGAAAAAGAAACACCCGCAAAAAAAAGACGAAACGCCACCGGACGCCATAAAGAACTAGAAATACAACTGCAGCGCAGCTATGAAGACCTGCAAAGCCTCCTCGAGGAGATGCAAACCTCCCAGGAAGAACTGAAATCCACCAACGAGGAACTGCAATCCACCAACGAGGAGCTGCAATCCACCAACGAGGAACTTACGACCTCCAAAGAAGAAATGCAAAGCTTGAACGAAGAACTGCAAACGGTGAACATCGAACTGCAAAGCAAGGTGAACGATTTTGTGCAGGCAAACAACGATATGAAAAACCTGCTCAACAGCACCGAAATTGCCACCTTGTTTCTAGACAAAGAACTCAACATACGCCGCTACACCGATTCGATAATAAACATCATCAAACTGCGCGCCTCCGACATCGGACGCCCATTCACCGACCTCGTGAGCGATTTGCAATATCCCGACATAGGTGAAGATGCACATAAAGTTCTCCGTACACTCATGACAAAAGAAATCCCAATTTCAACCAACGACGAACGTTGGTTTAATGTGCGCATTATGCCCTATCGCACCTTGGACGACCGCATAGACGGGCTTGTAATTACCTTTACGGATATAAGTGTGGCAAAAAAATTGGAGATGGAGTTGAATCGATTGCTAGGGGAAAAGAAGTAAGGGGCTTAGACTTTTAGGAATTTTGGATGCAGATGAGACGAATGCTGCGCAGCACGGATGATAACTGATTTTTCTTTAATCCGGGCTCATTTGCGTTAGGTATATTTGTGTCCTTTGCGGGAATATTTTGTCCTTAGTTTTTGCCGATGTTAGCTTATATTTTACCTGTTTCTATGTCCCTTTATGCTTATGTTATTCACCATTCTTTTCAAGCTATTCCGCCTCAGTTTAAAGGTTAAATTTTCTTAAAAATTATTTCGCACCTCAAAATGTAGTAATTTTATGCCGTTAAATTATTTCATGAAAACCACACGGCAAGCAATTCCTCTTAAAAAATACATTATCATATCGCTCATCGTGGTGGGTTTCGGTGGATTATGTGTGCTGGGTTATGGCTTAATCAAACGTTTGAAGGACCCCATAACTCCTGCCATTAAAGCAATTCCCGAAAGCAGCGTTTGTTTGCTCAAAATAAATAACCTTAAAGAACTTTGGAAACACATTGACGAAAAAAATCAGATTTGGAAAGAATTGCAATGCTTAGAAATCATTAATAAATTTCGCCCCAAACTGCTGCGTGCCGATTCGCTCACGTCAATAGACAACGGCATCAGTACTCTTTTGTCGAAAAATCCTTTATACATCGCTTGGGTCCCCGACCGAGGCATTTATAAATATTTGTTTGCCATGAACCTTCCCGGTCCTCATGAAGAAACCACGGTGAGCACTTTTATGGAAACGCATTTAACTGCCGGCAATAGTTTTGTGGTGCATCAGTTTTTGGATTATGAGATTTATGAAATTCGTTCGGGCATCAAAACGCTGTTTTCTTATACGGTGTATCAAGGCATCTTCATCGCCGCCGAAACGCCTAGCGTTGTTGAGACTTCCTTAAGCGCCCTGATAACCGATATCAACATTGAAGATGTGAAAACTTTTTCCAAACTCAACTCCATGTCGGGCAAAAACGTGGATGCTAATATCTTTATAAATATGCCGTATTTCGACAATTTGCTCGAGCCCTTTGCGGCGCAAAACAAATTGAGCGATTTGAAATCAATTTCCTTGCTTGCCGAAATGGTCAGTATGGATGCCACTGTGAAAAACGAGGAACTGCTTTTTAACGGTTACGCTCTGTCCAACGACACCAATCAGTTGTTAAACCGAGTCTATAATCATCAGTCTCCACAAGAAATAGAGCTCACAAAAATCTGTCCGTACAATACGGCAGCGTTCTTTTTCTGGGGTATGAGCAATACGAAAAAATATGTGGAGGATTACACCGATTATTTGAAAACCTGTCTGCATAAAAGGTCTTTTCACAACTTATGTGCCTATTATGACACCACCTATCAAGAGCATATTTCCGAAGATTTCTTGAGCCAAATCGGAAATGAATTTGCTTACGTGATAACCGAAAACCTGAACACAGAGAATCCTTATAGAAATTATGCCATCTTCAAAATAAAAGATATTGCTGAGTTTCAAAACATCCTCAAACCTATTTCCGAGGCTGTGAAAGGAAACTTTTCTTCACAACAAGACACATTTGCTATTAGGAAACTTACTGTGGATTGTTATTTGCGCAACTTTTTTGGGAGCACTTTCCAAGCCCTCGACACAGCTTCCTATGCCATCATCAACGATTATGTGGTCTTTGGGGAATCGCCCCTCTCCTTAAATCTTTTTATTTCGGGATACCTCTCGGGCAAAACCCTCGATAAAAACGAAAATTATAAAAGTTTCGCAGATAATGTGTCGGAGAAAGCCAATTTTTGTTTCTATGCCAACATCCGCAAAAGCTATGACTTAGTGTTGTCCTTATTAAATCCGATTCTGAAGAAAGATTTTGAGAAAAACGAAAGTACGCTGAAAAATTTCCAAGCCATTGCCTTTCAATTTTCCAATGATGGAAACAAATATTATTTGAACGGATACCTAAAACACAATGCCGCCTACATAGAAGAAAACCCTGCTATTTGGGAATTCACTGCCGACACAAGTCTTTTCCATCAGGCAAGCGTTGTGTGCGATCCAACAGATAGTTCGAAGAAAATCGCTTTGTTTGATGTCAACGGAAACATGTATCTTCTAGATAAAAACGGGGGAATGTTGTGGCGCAAACATATTGGTGACCTGCCGATGAGCAAGGTTTTTGTTGTCACCCTTAAAACTAAAAAAAGCTATCTAGTTTTCAACACCACAGATCAGATTTTTATTATCAATATGGATGGATCGAAGTCCGATTTCAGTCCTTTTAAATTGCCTTTTGAGGCAAGCACCGGCATGAGTGTGATTGATTATGACCAGAATCGAAACTACCGAATTATTATTCCGTGTAAGAACCAAAAGATATACAATTACTCTGTGAACGGGAAACCGACCACAGGATGGAAAGATTTTTCCACGCAAGCAGTGCTTTTCACTCCCGTTGAATATTTGAAATTGGGAAATAAAGAGCTCCTAATCGCTACCGATAAGAATGGAAAGGTGTATTTTTTAGATAGAAAAGGCAACGAAACGCTCAAAATTAAGATTCCTTTTCTTAAAGCTAAGAACAGTAGTTTTAGTATTTATGTTGATGGAAAGAAACAATATTTGCTCACTAGCGGCCGGAAAGGAAAGCTGATTTTCATAGCTCCCAATGGTAGCATGGATGTGGTTACATTAAATCGGTTTACGGAGAATCATTATTTTGTTTATGGTGATTTCAATAATGATATGAAAAATGATTTCATCTTTTTTGATCAAGGCAAGTTTTTTGTTTATAATAATATGAAGAAGAAAATCTTGGAAACGCCCAATAAAAGCGAGCCGGACGGAAAACCGATGTACATACGACTTAATACAAACAAATTCTATATTATTTATCCGGTTCATTCTTGCAAATCGCTTGCATTTCTGAACAATATGGGCTTCACGGATGCCGTTAATTATACCGTAGGCAGCTCCGAAATTGAAATGAGCTTTTTGTTTGGCGACAAGACACCTAGCCTTTTAATTTCAGACAGCTCTAAGTTGCTAAATTATATTGTTGAATAAAATAAATCGAAGAAATATTAAATAAAAACGCCGTATTATCAGAATTTGTCGTATATTTGTTAAATCTATCAAGAAACATACTTTTATGAAAACACTATTGTTACCTAAATATGCTAAAATGCTTCTTTTGCTTTTAGCAGTCCTTAGCCTTTCTTCTTGCTACAAAGATAGGTTCGATTTGAACAAACTTGAAAAAAACGGTGAGTGGTCAGCCGATGTGGCAGCGCCTGTGGTTTTTTCTAGTCTTACCCTACGAGATTTGTTAGATGATTACGACCAAAACAATCTTGTTGTTGAAGATGCCACTAATTTCTTGAACCTTGTTTATTGGAAAAAAGTGTATTCCAAAAATGCGGAAGACCTTCTAGGAATCCCCAACCAATCATTAAACTCTAGTTATTCGTTTGATGTTGTCGGCTCTCTGCCCTTCGGTGTTGACTTGGTGGCTCCACCCAACACCACATACTATTCTTTCACCACGCCAAATAATATGACCATTGACAATGTGACGCTCAAAAGCGGTTCTTTTGATTTTATGATTAATATTGCGGGATTCACACACAATGCAACCATTAATATTGTAATCCCTTCAGCCACCAAAGCAGGCATCCCTTTCAACCAAAACATTGAAATCATTGGCAGTGCAACAAGTACACAGACTATTGACCTTGCAGGTTATACGATTGTCTTTGACAATACGGGAGGCAACCAAAACCGATTGGCAATTGTTTACACCATTACGGTTCATGGGCAAGGCGGTGCCAACAACTCTCCTTACGCTATTAATATGGGAGAATCCTTTTCTAATTTAAAGTTTCAAGAAATTCACGGTGACTTCAAACAACTCAGCTTTAATTTTCCGGGCGATTCAGTGCAATTACGTTTATTTAGCAACGATATCCACGGTTCTTTGCAATTAGAAGACCCCAAAATTCATGTAAATATCTCCAACTCGTTTGGCTTGCCACTTGACATTAATATTACGAATTTATTTGCCTCCGGAGGTTGGAATGCTCCTTACCAATTACCTGTCAACGGCATTCCCGTACCCTTAAGTATCAACCCTGCCCTAAGCGTTGGCGATAGTGCCTTGACAACCTATAATTTCGACAAAACCAATAGCAACTTTATGAATGTGATTGCTATTGCCCCGCAATGGATTACTACCGACATTTCCGGTTTATCCAATCCTTCAGGCGCACCGGCTTCTAACTTTGCCACTGCTGCTAGTCATTTTGATGTGAACATGCAGGTGGAACTGCCTCTATACGGAAGAGCATGGGATTTTGTGTTGCAAGACACCACGAAATTTGATTTCGGAACCGATATTGACAGAGCCGAATATCTTGAATTTAGAATCAACACCCAAAATGGTTTCCCTATAGATGCTATCACCCAACTTTATTTCTTGGATGCTTCAAATCATGTTATAGATTCCATCTTGCCACAAGATGAGCAAATCATATCAGGTGCCTTGTCGGGTGGTGCACCTGATTATAGAGTGTATGAAAGCGTCCATAAACTCACACAAATCATTTTCGAAAAATCAAGGCTTACTGCTTTAAAGAACACAAAGAAAGTGATTATTCGCGGCAGACTTGCCACCTCTCAAAATGGAACACAGATTGTGAAAATATATTCTGATTATGCACTAGAAGTTAGATTGGCTGTCAGAGCAAAGTTTAATGTACAGTACTAATTAGAAAAACTTTTGTTCATGAAAAAATTTATCATTCTAACACTACCTATCCTACTATTTCTGATGGTATCAGATATGGTGAAGGCTCAAAACGATATGACGATTTATAATTTGGGTTCTGTGCCACAAGCGAATTATGACAATCCTGCTTTGATGCCCGACACTAAATTTCATATTGGTTGCATGCCCGTGTTGTTTATTCCTATCTTATCATCGAATTATACTAGCATCTCAAACAGCGGCTTTCGATGGGACAATCTGATGCATTATGATAAAACAGTTGATTCAATCAGGCCTGATACTGCCAAATTCTTCAATAATTTAGCCAAAAAAAACTATTTAGCCTTAAACCAACACATCGAACTATTATCTTTTGGGTTTAAAATCAAACAAAAACATTATATCAATGTGTCTTTGACCGAGAAAATTAATTTCCGTTTCTGCTATCCTGAAGATATGCTTTTGTTATCCAAAGGCAATTCGCAGTTTATCGGCTCAGAAGCCAACTTTGATGGTATTGGAGTTGACATGATGCACTATCATGAACTTGCTATTGGTTACACCACTGAGATTAATAAAAAATGGACTGTTGGTGGGAGAGCCAAATTGTTGTTTGGTTTGGCAAATGTTTGGACCTATAAAAGTAAAGCTTCTTTGGCGGTTGATAAGGATTATTTTGATTTAACTCCTAGTGCGAATATGATTGTCTATACATCTGCCCCCGAAGCTCTTTATGGGAATAATGGTGGCAAATTTAACGCCTCGGATTATTTACTGAACTTTGGCAATCCAGGCTTTGGAATTGACTTAGGCGTTAATTATAAAATAGATGACAAATGGTCCGTTGCCGGAAGCGTATTGGATTTTGGCTATATCTTTTGGAAAACAGGAACTCGGAAGTATTCTACAGCAGATACAAGCTTTATCTTTAGAGGAATTGATGTAAAAGGACTTCTAAATGGAAATACAAACTATTCGGACATGTTCAAGAAAATTACGGATTCCCTGAGTAATATTTTCAAGATTGATGAACAGAATCAGAAATACACGAGTCCTTTGAACCCGAAGATTTATTTAAGTGCTTGCTATCAGATAGGAAAAAGAGATCGCGTTTCTCTTGTGTTTCGTGGCGACATATATAAAAGTACCATTCATCCCGCATTCACACTCGCTTATAATTGCAGATTCGGCAATATTCTCGACCTCGTTGTGAGCTATTCTTATATGAACAGAGATTTCTTGAACTTAGGCTTTGGCTCTTCTGTGCGCTTTGGACCTTTCCAGATTTTTATAACCACCGACAATGTGCTTGCAGCCATAATACCGTATCACACCAAAAACATCAACGCCCATTTCGGCTGCAATTATGTGTTCTATTATAAGAAATCAACTCCCTTATTTCGATAATGATTAAAAGGATTCGTATCATTCTCAATCAAATTTTCTATTTTTGCAAAAAAACTCGTTTGAAACGTCATCTGTTACATATCTTCATCGGAATAATTATTATAAGCCTTTCTTCGTGCAAGATTAATTATTCGTTTACCGGAGCCTCTATTCCGCCGGAGGTGAAGACTATTTCTGTGCATTATTTGAAAAACAATGCATCGCTCGTCAAACCAACCTTAAGCCAACAGTTGACAGATGCTCTTCGCGAACGCTTTAATGCACAGACAAATTTGAATCAGGTGAATAATGGAGGCGATTTTGATATCTCAGGCGAAATAACAAACTATGCAACCGCCCCCATCGCAATACAAGGAAATCAAACCGCAGCTATGAACCGTTTGACCGTTAGCATCAACATACGATTCGTGAACAAACTAAATGAAAAGCAGAACTACGAAACTAGCTTTTCACGCTATGTGGATTATCCAAGTTCGCAATCCTTGGCTTCGGTGGAATCTTCCATCCTCGATGATTTGATTGGCTATTTGGTGGATGATGTATTTAACAAAACTGCAGTTAATTGGTAATACGTAGCTATGAATAGAGCAGATTTCATTCAATCCATGAAACAAGCTTCGGCTATTGATGCTCTAAAGCCTGAAGACATCAGCTATTTATTGAATCAATACCCCTATTTCCAAACAGCACATTTAATTTATGCTGCCTATCTAAGCAAACATAACGACATCCAATTTCATGATCAACTGAAACGATCGGCTTCCTATATTAATGACAGATCGGTGCTTTATTGGCAAATTTATCATCAAAACGCATCATCAGAGCCAATTCAAGAAGTTATGGATGAAGTTTCTTTTGAGATTCCAAAACATGAACCTCTAAAGGCAGAAGAATCTATTAAAAACTTAATTGAAGTTATTTTGGAAGCTGACAACGCCACGCAGCCGGCTGAGACTTTTATGCTGGACATCATAAGCAAATCAACCCCTGTGGAAACTCCAAGCGCAGTAGATATGCTTGAAACCTCTGAATTGATTGAGATAACTACCAAATCACCTAAGGACTTTTCGCTTATTGAAAAGTTTCTTCAAGATGAGCCACGTCTCTCTACACCCAAGCGCGATTTCTTCAATGCGGTGAATATGGCAGAAAATAGTAGTATCGAAAAAGACGATATTGTGACGGAAACCTTAGCTAAAATCTATATATCACAAGGATTATTTGACAAAGCACTTAAAATTTATCGTAAATTATATTTGGTCAATCCAGAAAAAAAGACGTACTTTGCAAACCAAATTGAAATCTTGGAGAATAAATCATTAAAATAACTTTTAAAAATAAAAGAAAATGGGAGCTTATATCGTAATTTCTGTATTAATCTTTATCGTTTGTGTATTGTTGGTACTTGTAGTTTTAGTTCAAAATTCAAAAGGTGGCGGTCTTGCGTCAAACTTTTCTTCATCCAACCAATTTATGGGCGTTCGGAAAACAGCCGATTTCTTGGAAAAAACCACTTGGACCCTCGCTATCGCCCTTTTACTATTAAGCATGGCATCAATTTTTGTCATTCCTCGTACAGGCTCAAAAACAAGTGTGGATACTGAGCTGAGAGACCAAATGAACAATACGAAACCGGTTAACGATTTTAAACCTGCACCAAAGAAATAATTCATCATATTATGACGAAATATGTCAGAATGTCATGTGCGTTCTGGCATTTTTTTTTATTTCAGGCAAAAACCTGAAAAAATGTCGCATTTTCGGAAGCAATTTCCGTTTGGCACGATATGTGAAAACCCCTGTTCAACAAAAACAAATAACAATTTTCAAATCAATTATCACATAAAACAAATAAAGGTATGGCAAAAAGCTTAGGAACACCAATTAAAGACAGAGTTCTGATTGAACCTGCTCTGGCAGAAGAAAAAACCGCAGGCGGAATTATTATTCCTGACACTGCAAAAGAAAAACCACAAAAAGGCACCGTAGTGGCTGTGGGCAAAGGTAAAAAAGACGAACCGATGACCGTGAAGGTTGGCGACAGCGTTCTGTATGGAAAATATTCCGGCACCGAAGTTACGGTGGACGGCAAAATCTATCTCATGATGAGAGAAGACGATATTTTCATGATTATCTAATTAAGTTCTCAACAAAAAGTATAACATTAAAAAAAAATAACAATGGCAAAAGAAATAGTTTTTGACAGTCAAGCGCGCGAAGCTTTGAAAAAAGGCGTTGACGCTTTATCAAATGCAGTGAAAATAACCCTAGGACCAAAAGGTCGTAACGTTATCATTGACAAAAAATATGGTGCTCCTCAAATCACAAAAGATGGTGTTACCGTAGCAAAAGAAATCGAATTGAAAGATCCGATTGAAAACATGGGCGCTCAATTAGTAAAAGAAGTTGCTTCGAAAACCGCCGATTTGGCAGGTGACGGAACAACAACGGCTACTGTTTTGGCTCAAGCAATCATTACTACCGGTTTGAAAAACGTTACCGCCGGTGCAAATCCAATGGATTTGAAACGTGGTATTGACAAAGCGGTTGCGGCTGTTATCACTCATTTGAAAAAACAATCAAAATCGGTGGGCGACAGTTATGAAAAAATCGAACAAGTGGCTTCTATCTCGGCAAACAACGATAACTCTATCGGAAAACTTATTGCTGACGCTATGGCACAAGTGAAAAAAGAAGGCGTTATCACCATCGAAGAAGCAAAAGGAACCGAAACCGTTGTGAAAGTGGTTGAAGGTATGCAATTCGACAGAGGATACATTTCTCCTTATTTTGTGACCGATACCGACAAAATGGAAACCGTGTTCGAAAATCCTTACATTCTGATTTATGACAAGAAAATTTCTATCATGAAAGATTTCTTACCTATATTAGAAAAAGAAGTTCAAACCGGACGTCCTTTGCTGATCATCTCTGAAGATGTGGAAAGCGAAGCTTTGGCTACTTTGGTGGTGAACAAACTTCGTGGCTCCTTGAAAATTGCCGCAGTGAAAGCTCCGGGATTTGGCGACAGAAGAAAAGCTATGTTGGAAGACATCGCTATTTTGACAGGCGGCACCGTGATTTCAGAAGAAACAGGTTATAAACTCGAAGATGCTGAATTATCTTACTTAGGTCAGGCAGAAAAAGTGGTTGTTGACAAAGACAACACCACCATCGTGAGCGGCAAAGGCAGCAAAGATCAAATCACTGCACGCGTAGCTCAAATCAAAACGCAAATGGAAAACACTACTTCGGATTATGACCGTGAAAAACTTCAAGAACGTTTGGCTAAATTGTCGGGCGGTGTGGCAGTGATTCAAGTGGGTGCTGCTAGCGAAATTGAAATGAAAGAAAAGAAAGACCGCTTCGACGATGCATTGCATGCAACTCGCGCTGCTGTTGAAGAAGGAATCGTACCGGGCGGTGGCATTGCTTACATTCGTGCTATTGATTCTCTTGACAAAATCAAAGCTTTCAACGAAGATGAAAAAATTGGTATTGCCATTATCCGTAGAGCATTAGAAGAACCTTTACGTCAAATCGTAGCCAATGCAGGCGTTGAAGCTTCCATCGTGGTACAAAAGGTGAAGAACGGCAGAACCGATTATGGTTTCAATGCTCGCACCGAAAAATATGAAAAACTTTATGCAGCAGGTGTTATTGACCCAACAAAAGTAACCCGCATTGCTTTAGAAAACGCTGCTTCCATCGCAGGTATGTTTTTGACTACCGAATGTGTTATCAGCGATATTAAAGAAGAAAACTCCTCACCGATGATGAACCCGGGCATGGGTGGCATGGGTGGCATGGGTGGCATGATGTAAGATTGTCGCACTTGATGCACAAAAAAAGTCCTGCTTTTTCAAGTAGGACTTTTTTTTTGGATGCAGATTTCAAAATAATCGCAAAATTAATAAACAAGATAAGAATTTTGCAAATAAAGAATTACATTTGTAAAAAATTTCTCTATGAAAGATTCTCTAAAAACAATCGAACAGCTTATCGAAGAAAATGTACGTCTTAAAAAAGAGTTGGACGCTTTCAAGCTCATGCACAAAAACTGTGAAAACCGACTAAAAAGAAGTTCTCAGGTTGAAAACGCATTAAACAATATCATTGAATCCAATCCATTATCAACCCAGTTGCTCGACAAAAACGGTAAAAGCAAACATGTGAATGCTGCTTTTATTAAACTTTTCAAGTTTAAACCACTAAGAAATTACTGTGTTTTTACGGATATTCAG
Organism: uncultured bacterium; assembly: GCA_903862465.1. Classification (GTDB taxonomy): domain Bacteria; phylum Bacteroidota; class Bacteroidia; order Bacteroidales; family CAIWKO01; genus CAIWKO01. The sequence goes on from CAIOYH010000205.1 coordinate 13,744, forward strand.
TTGGCAAAACAAGGCATGATGAACTGTTTTGAACAATTAAAACAAGGCATGGTGGTTTATTTTCCTGACCATTATTACAATCTAAGCAAAAATAATCCCAACCTGCCCAACGAACGTTTATGGCTTAGAGTGATTGGATTCCCAATATTTTTTAAAAACAATATGCCCGAAAGATTTGTTATTATTCATCAGAATATAACGGATGAAAAAATGGCAGTAGAAAAAACTGCCCAAATAAATAAAAAACTTAAAGGATTAAATAAATATATTGAAGAAGTAAAGGAACGGGAACAAAAAAAATTATCCCGCAAAGTTCACGACCAGATAGGGATGAATATCGTTTCCATAAAAATGAAAGCAGACAGACTTAAACGTATTGACGACCTCATGGAAAAAAATCAATTGATAGATGATATAATCGCTTTAACCATTTCCACAAACGAAAATATTGTATCAATAACCAAGGATTTACGAAATTTTGTGCTTGAGGATATGGGGATAAGTGCAGCCATTCAGAATTGTGCTGACGATTTTACCAAATTGCATAACATAAAAACTATTTGCACTATTGCGCCGAACATAAATCTGGATTATGATACTTCATTAGTTATCCACAGGGTCATGCAGCAAGCACTCCATAACATTTTACTTCATGCTGAAGCCGAACGAGTGGACATCCAGTTGCAGCAAAATAGTACATCCGTTGAGTTTACGATTATAGACGACGGTAAAGGAATTGCCAAGCAAAAAGTTAGCGCAGCCAATTCCTTTGGCATCATGATTATGAGAGAAAGAGTAGAAGAATTGGGAGGAAAATTCAAACTTAAAGGTTCTAAAAATATTGGAACTACATTAGTAGTTAACCTACCCTTAAAAACACAAAAATCATGAAAATACTTTTATGCGACGACCATACTATTTTTCGCAATGGCTTGCGCCGTGAGCTACAGGATGCTTTTCCAAAGATTGAACTATTTGAAACCGACAACGGTGAGCAAGCCCTGGAATTGATAAAAAATAATACTATTGAGCTTGTTTTGCTCGACATTATGCTGCCCGGAAAAGACGGGCTGGCAGTTCTGGAATTAATAACATTTAAGCATCCCAGAACAAAAGTTTTGATAGTAAGCCAACATACCGAAAATGTGTATGAGCGGCAGGCATATAAATTAGGTGCTATGGGCTATCTCAACAAAATGGTGGCTCCGCTGGAGTTGATTGCTGCCATACGGAAAATATTAAAAGGCGAAAAGCAATTTACGAACGAAATGTTGGAAAGTATGCTAGCGAACAAGAATTCTAAAAATACGAAGTATGATAAGCTAACCGATATTGAATTTAGAATAATGATTGAATTAGCCAATGGAAAATCGCAAGTTGATATAGCCAAACAAATGGACAAAAGCCCTAAAACAATTAGTGTACACAGAAATAATATAATGAAAAAAATGAGTTTCAAAACCAATATGGATATGCGAAACTACTGTGTTTTACATGGATATATGAGCGATTGCAAGCCTTTAGAAGGTAAAGGATAGATGGTAAAGGGTAATAACAATTAATGACCAAAAATGACCATAAATGACAATTGATAATTAATGACAATAAATGACCATAAATGACCACGAATGACCAATAAAACATAATCAACTATTTTATTTTATTAAGAAAAAATTAGAGATCCCTTATATGCAAATTAGAGTTCCCTTATAGTTTTAGGTGCTCAGAAATGTATAATTTTGCACTTTCTTAAACAACAAACACGTAAAATAGCAAAAAAATGAAAAAAATTAAAGTATCTCGAAAGTATAAAAAACTAAACACACCCGGATTAGTTGCTTTTGCAAAAGGAACAAAATTTCAGGGAGATACAGCTGCAACCACACCTCCTAACGCCGATACAGCAGTTTACGGCGCAGCCGACAACCTTCATGCAGCCAACACTAAACGGCAAATAAATCCATCAAAACAAAACACAGAAGCGGAACAAGTGTGCCGCAACATTTTGATTGATATGCTAGATGCTAATGCCAATTACCTTGAAACGATTTCAAACTCAGTTGCCAGAGCAGCAGGCGATTATGAAGCAGGAAAAGCCGTTGTGAATCGCATTGGATTTTTAGTAGCAGGAAAAGGAAGTGGCAAACGCAACATCGGTTTTATTGATAGTGGCGTTGGCTGGGCACATGCTCACGAAGCAAAAAGTAGAAAAGGAAATGAAGGACATATTTGGAAAGCTGGTGTTCCCGAAGCCAAAGGCACGCCGCCGACTGAAACCAGCTATATGTTCAGTCTGGAGTCCGATTTTATTTTCACCGGCTTAGCAAGCGGAACAGTTTTAGCCTATTGTCATGGTTGTGTTGTGCCGGTTAACCCAAAAGTTCAGCCATCCGGTTCGGCGCCTTCAGGTTCAATTTTGGCTAAATCAGCTACCATTTTACCGATGAACAAAAGCAAACATCCTATGGGCAACATTAACGACAACACCAATGTAGTGTTTGGTGAATGGCGCTATATAGTGATTCCTTAAATCATTTCAACAATATAATATTCTGCAAACTACAGAAAAACAATGCATACAGATTTTAGACTCCCCCAAAAGACGCTGCGAAATCCTTTTTCTGTAGGGATGTGCACACGAACCGTAGTCGTTGGCGCACCAACTGTAGGAATGTTCGCTCCAACTGTAGGAATGTTCGCTTCAACTGTAGGAATGTTGACGCGAACTGTAGGAATGTTGACGCGAACTGTAGCTCGAATCATCTATTTTTTACGAATTAAGAACGCGAACTACTGTTGGCAGCGTTTTTCTCGTTGCGCAAGTGCTGCGAGCTATAGTTCGTGTAGCTCCAACCGAAGGTTTAATTCCTTCGACTGGAGGTTTAGTTCCTTTGATTGGAGGTTTAGTTCCTTTGACTGGAGGTTTAGTTCCTTTGACTGGAGGTATGATGCCACCAACCGTAGGAATGTTGCCTTCTACTGTAGGTACCTTGCTACGAGTTGGAGGAGTTGGTGCTCAAACTGAATGTTTACCTTATATTATTAGAACACAAATTAAAAATTAAAAACATAAAACAATGAAAAACAAAAACTTTTTTTCTTTTTTAGCTATCAATAAAATAAGCAAAGTTATTATAATATTGATATGCTGCGCATTTTTTAGTCAACTAAGCAATGCAGCAAACAACAATTTAATTATGGCAGGCAGTATGCCTGCAAATCCAAACCCAAACGATACGGTTTATCCTTTAAAACTGATTTTGAAGGCTTATGAGTATGCAAATACATTTAACATAAGCTGTTTTGGATTTAAGGATGGAAGTATTGATTTATCAGTAAGTGGCGGAACGCCGCCTTATAAATATCAATGGAGCGAAGGTGACACAATAGAGGATATAATGAATTTGCCTGCCGGATACTACAAAGTGACAGTTATTGATGCCGATAGTAATAATTCATGGGCTGAAATAACATTAACACAACCTACTCCTTTAAATAATTTAAAAGCAGAAGTGACGCTTTCAAAATATCCAAATAACTATAATGTAAGTTGTATAAATTGCTATAATGGTAGCATAACTGTGGATATATTTGGAGGCTCAGGAGAATATATTTATGCGTGGAGAGATGATAGTACAGCAACACTACATCGTACAGGATTAGGAGCAGGAATGTACTTCATCACAATTAGTGATACAAATGCATGTAGCAATGGAACTGCAATTCAACAAAATGTACAACTAAAAGAGCCCCCCTATAATGGTTGGTCTATGGAAGGTAATGCAAATATCAGCGCAAATCAATTTATTGGGACAACTGATGAAAGAGATTTAATTTTTAAAGCAAATAATCAAGAGAGGCTTAAATTAGGAGCAGGAAGTAATACTACACCCGGAAAAATCACCATTACTGGGGATGGGGAAACTAGTCGTGATTTTGGAATTGGAAGAAACCTATTGATAGGGGGTTCTTTTAGAATGGATAGTTTGGCTGGGGTAGGCTTTAAATTGGATAGCTTATCAAATAAAAGTTATAAGCTAATATTTGCAGATGAGGAAGGAAATGTGGTTTGCAAAAAACCAATACCAAATATTTCTCCAAGCCCTTGTTCTTATGATCAAATAGGACCAATTCCGTGGTTGACAAATGGAAATGTAATTGGAGATAATGAATCAAGTATTTTAGGCACCTGCAATTATAAACCTATTTATTTTAGGACTAATGGTGAACATAGGATGATAATTACGGAAACTGGAAATATAGGAATTGGAACTACAAATCCATCGACAAATTTTCATGTAGTTGGTAATTCTGCATTAATGGGGAATGTAGGAATTGGAACTACTGCTCCTCAAGCAAAACTTGAAGTAAATGGCAACTCATTATTTGGTACTGGAATATCTAATGTTTCAATAGGAAGTTGTTACGGACAAGATATTGGATGGGGTACAAGTTACTTAGGTTTTAATGCATTCAAAAATACATCAGGAAATTGGGTTACTCAAGCAGATGGAAGCAATAATGGAGGTTCAGTAATTTATGGAAATGTTGGAGGCTCTTTAGTTTTTTCTACTCTGCCTTCCACTGGTGGATCAATCAGAACGAATTTGACTGATGCTGATGTTTTAGCTAACGCTAATATGGTTATTTATCAAGACGGACGAGTAGGCATAGGGACAGCATCAACAGAAAATGGTATTGGTTATATTGGCGACCATTTTAAATTAGCAGTAAATGGATGGATAGGAGCAAGAAGACTAATAATTACAGAAAGTCAATTTGATTGGTATGATTGCATATTTGAAAAAGATTATAATTTACTTTCATTATATGAAGTAGAAAATTTTATTAAACTAAATAAACATTTACCTGACATTCCAAGTGAAACTGAAATCAAACAAGAAGGACAAGATTTAGGTCAGATGAATGCATTATTATTAAAAAAGATTGAAGAATTATATCTTTACACAATAGCGCAACAAAAACAATTAGATGAACTAAAAAAAGAATTAGAAACACTTAAAAATTAAGTCATGAAACGATTTTTTTTGATTCTTTTAATATTTCTATTATGTCTAACTTCAATTTTCAGCCAAGTACATAATAAAGATACTATAAATAGTAAAAAATGGGAGTTTGGTATTGGGTTGGGGACAATTTTCTGTCCTAAAGTAATTAAACAGAAAAATTCATGGCTTGTACCTCATTCAAAATCTATTATTACTCCTACTATTAATTTTTATATATATTAT
>CAIOYH010000206.1 GCA_903862465.1 uncultured bacterium
AAAACGTATGATTTATGGATAAAGAAATAAAAACATGGCTGTTTGATATGCTTCAATCCGTTTTGGAGATTGAAAGTTACTTCGATGGGAAAGAAAAACGCTACGATGATTTCATTCAAGATCGGAAATTGATCAGGGCTGTGGAGCGCAACATCGAAATAATCGGTGAAGCACTAAGCCGAATCTTGAAAAAGGATACGACCTTCCAAATCGCCAACGCTCGAAAAATCGTTGACACTAGAAATAGGATAATTCATGGCTATGATACCGTAACCGACGACTTCTTATGGAGTATCGTCATCAACCACATTCCTCTCCTAAGAGCCGAAATTGAAATTCTTCTAAAATAAGTGAAAGTAAGGAGTTTTCTAAGGCTTATCGCTTAGACCTTAATCCTCTTTTCGAGATCATCCACATAAATCTTAAACTGCTTATCGGTATCTATCAAATTATTCACGGTTCGGCAAGCGTGCAACACGGTGGCGTGGTCCTTATTGCCGCAATGGGTTCCGATAGAAGCGAGTGAAAACTTGGTCAATTTCTTCGAAAAGAACATCGAAAGCTGCCGTGCCTGCACAATTTCGCGTTTCCGCGTTTTCGAATTCAGCATATCAATATGAATATTGAAATAATCGCACACCACTTTTTGGATATAATCAATCGAAATTTCGCGCGAATTGTTCTTGATGAATTTATCAATAATCTGACGGGCTAAATCCAAGGTAATAGCTTTTTTGTTCAAGGAAGATTGCGCGAGCAACGAAATCAAAGCACCTTCCAACTCGCGAACATTGGTGGTGATGTTGTAGGCAAGATATTCAACCACATCGCGAGGCATTTCGATGCCGTTGTTGTATAATTTCTTTTCGATGATGGCGATGCGGGTCTCCAAATCGGGAACTTGCAAATCAGCGGACAGTCCCCATTTGAAACGAGAAAGCAATCTAGGCTCAATACCTTTCATGTCGATAGGTGCTTTGTCTGAGGTAACCACAATTTGACCTCCGCGTTGATGTAAATGATTAAAGATATGGAAAAATGCATTCTGAGTGCCGGGTTTTTCGGCTATAAACTGTATATCGTCAATGATTAAAACATCTATCATCTGATAAAAATGCATAAAATCGTTTTGATTGTTGTTCCTGACGGCATCAATATATTGATTGATGAATTGGTCGAACTGAACGTAAAGCACTATCTTTTCAGGGAAATTATGTTTGATTTGAATACCGATAGCGTGCGCAAGATGGGTCTTTCCTAAGCCTGTCGGACAATATAACAACAAAGGATTGAAAGCTGTTTTCCCCGGATTCTCAGCCACAGCATAGCCTGCCGAACGAGCCAAACGATTGCAATCGCCTTCCACGAAGTTCTCGAAAGAATAGTTTTCGTTCAATTGAGATGGAATCTGAATTTTCTTCAAACCCGGAATGATAAATGGGTTTGGAATATCTTTAGATGTACCTCTATTTATATCTATAGGCATCGAAACGATTGGATTTTTCAATACTTTCCGATTCGAAGTAGGTGCTTTCACCGTTATAGGCGACGAATTGCCGTAACTACTCTCCATCAAAATGCTATACTCCAATTGTCCGTCAGGACCAAGTTCTTTGGTAATGGTTTTTCTTAACAAATCTATATAATGCTCCTCAATCCATTCGTAAAAAAACTGACTCGGCACCTGTATAGTGAGAGTCGAGTCTTCAATTTTTACGGGCAATATAGGCTCAAACCACGTTTTAAAACTTTGGTATGGGATATTGTCCTTAATGATATCAAGGCATTTGTTCCAAGCTTCAATATGGTTTTTTTTCATTAGTTACTCCTTATTATTCTAAAATGTTTAAAATTCAAATGCCGTGTTTTTTCCTTAGTCAATTCTTTTTTAAAGATTTAACCGATGAGAATACTAGTAAAACCACGTGCAATTTGGACACTACAAAAGTTGTCATTTTTTTCGAACTATGCAAGCTATTTAACATTTATTCTTATCTTTTTTTTTTTACTTTTTTTTTCAAAACTTAACCAACTTGTTTTTAGTAAAATAGAAATCTACTCTACCTAAACGCGTGCCGCCCCAACCCATTTGTGCCACGACGATATCTTCATTATCGGAGTTTTTTAATACATAAGGATTGTCCATAAATGTATGTGTATGCCCTCCAATTATAATGTCAATATTTTTTGATTGCTTCGCCAAAACCACGTCACTAATTTGCTTATCCTGATAAGAAAACCCGAGATGAGATAAACAAACCACGAGGTCGCACTTCTCAGTCTTCTTTAGCAGAAACGCCACTTCTGCCGCTTTCTCCGTAGGGTCTAGATACTTTATTTTGCCGTAATTATTGGCAGTTACCAAGCCGTCGAGCGCTACGCCCAAACCGAAAACTCCCACTTTTATACCATTAATTATATAGATAGCATAAGGTTTAATCTTATCTTTTAAGATGGTTTCCGAAAAATCGTAATTAGCTGAAAGAACATCAAACTTTGCAGCGGGCAATGCTTTGTTTAAACCCTCAATGCCGCCGTCAAACTCATGATTTCCGATAGTAATGGCATTATATCCCATCAAACTCATCAGCTTATATTCGAGTTCGCCATGATAGAAGTTGAAATAAGGCGTCCCTTGAAACACATCGCCTGCATCAAAAAGTAAAACGTTCTTTTCTTCGCTTCGGATTTGGTTTATCATAGCTGCGCGACGTGCATAACCTCCTAAGTTTGCTAATCGCTTATCGTTTTTGGCAAAAGGTTCGATGCGGCTGTGCGTATCATTGGTGAAAAGTATCGTAATTTTCTTGTACCTATCTTTGGGAGCAGGATTAAAAGCAGACGCAGAAATACCGACAAGGATAAATCCAATTAAAAAGGTTTTAATGATTAGATTTCTACTTTTCATAATAGATGCGCTTATCTAATTTGGATGTTATCGTAATGCCTAACTTGGTTTGTTCCTTCAAATACTCAATGATAGCATCTCGAACCTTAATTGATAAAGGATAAGTAGCAATTGCATCCTTGAAGAAAGACATATCATCACCGCCTGCCGCCAAATAATCTGATGTAATGATGGTGTAATTCTTAGAAATATCAAATGGAGAATTACCAATAACAACATGTTGTGCGGAATCAGATTTAATACTCATAACAATTCCTGATTCGGGTACGCCACCTTTTTTTGCAATATAATCAAGCATGATTTTTACGTTTCTACCTGAAACCTGAATGGCGACCAACTCGTTATCAAAAGGCATAAGTTCGTAAACGTTTCGCAAAGTAATGGCGCCTTTCGGCAAATCATTGCGCAAGCCGCCGCTATTCAAGATGCAGAAAGATGCCATAATGTTATTTGTTTTTTGAAGATATTCATTTCCTTTCAGAAATATCAAATCGGCAATAAAATTATTGAGCAATCCTTCAGGGTCGACTTTATATAATGTTAGATCGGAATAGGCTATGATTTCATTCATCTCCGAATCAATTTGAGCTTTGTAGGGTTTGATGATTTGTAACAATTGCGCATCATCTTGTTTGACATTGACAGTATCCAATACTATCACTTTGCTTTCAGTTTTGTCATGCAAAACAACCCAATGCGTCTTGCATGCACTTGATAAAGCAAGTACAGAAATTAGTAGTATGGATATAATTTTTCTGTTTGTCATTGTTTATTTTGACTCGTAATTGTGTTTAAATCTTAATGTTTGAGAACCTTATCAGATAGCAAGCATGAATATTTTGCTTATTGATTTGGTAATGCAAATAACGTCATTATTTTTTGATTTACAGCAAATCTTTTTGATGATATTTTTTAGCTCTTTTATAAAAGAATATACATCCAATAATACCTAAAATAATAATCAAAATAGATATCATTTCTGCCTGAGTGGTTTCAATTCCAATAAAATGGTATTTATTGTTTACCCGAATTTTCTCCATTAAGAAACGTTGAGTGCCCATGATAATTAGCATTATTGAGAACAACATTCCGGGGATGTTTATTTTCTTACGAATACTCCATAGAATAATAAAGAAGATGGTACATAAGATAAAATCGTAGAATGAGGTTGGGTAAACTGGATGTTCTAGAATAGTGCAGAATTTTCCTGTGCAAGGGTCTATCGGCATGCCTTCACCAATGACGTTATGCGGAAAATTAAACGACCACATCCAATCGGGAAGCCAAGCTAGCCATTCGGGTTTCGGATTCAGGTTTGCTACACCCCAACAACCATCGCCGGCAGTCATACAGCCCATGCGACCAATGCCATAGCTAATCATTATCCCCGGAGTGGAAGCATCCAACAATTCAATTATCGAGATATTGTTTCGGCGAGCATACCATAGCACACTGAGCGTTCCAACTATAAGTCCGCCATAAAAGGTAAGCCCCATGAACGAAAAGATGGAACCCATAGGATCGCTTATCAGTTCATTTATATTTTCAAGATTGTGGAAGATTTTAGCTCCAAGCAAGCCTGAGACTGCCGAAATTATTAATATATTTCCTGTAAGTTGATAGGGATGAATGTCTGTTTCCTCCCATTTTGGTTCCGGGAGTTGTTCTTTCTTTTTGGAATAATATCGCCAAACCACTAATACTGCTGCCAAAATAAAAGCTCCAATCAGGTTTCCATGTGATGAGAAGATATAGTTTTGAGGGTTGTCAGCAAAGAGCGTATATTCAAGAACGATTCCTCCAAGTTTATATCCTACAACAAACCCTGATAATCCCACCACAATAAGTTCCATGATAGAAGCAGGAGCTCCAACCAAAGCTTTCTTGGTGATTACTTTGAGCTTGCCTTGCTTTTCTTTACGCTTCAATTCAAGCTGAATGGTGTATGCTCCAATCAAAAAGGATAAGGCGACAAAAAAGCCATAACTCTGAATGGGCAAACTTAGGTGCGTGCCAAAAAGATAATTGAGGATATCTGTTATTTGAGGAAACATAAATGCGGATGTTTAAGGATTGATTATTGTTTTAGCTGATGTTTTGTTCTTGAAGTTCTGCCTCGCAAATTTCATCCGAACCAATTTTTAAAATCTTAATGGTACGGATTTCATTTGTCAGGTCTTTATTATAGGCGGTCTTTACTCTGACATAATTATCTGTGAAACCCAATATGTAGCCATCGTGAACTTCGGATTCGAATAAAGTATCGCAGATTCTGTTTCTGTTTTCGGCATAGAAAAAGCGTTTTTTCTGATCGGAAAGCTCGTGCAACTTTTTACTACGTGCTTTTTTTAGTTTCGATTCCACCTTGTGTTCTAACTCATACGCCTTTGTGCCTACGCGTTCAGAAAAGGTGAAGACATGCAAATAAGATATGGGAAGTTTCTGCAGAAATTTATACGTTTGTTTGAAGTCTTCATCGTTTTCGCCGGGGAAGCCGCAAATGATGTCTGTTGCTATGCATGCGTGTGGCATGATTTGTTTTATCTTCGAAACTCTAGCGGCAAATGTATCAGTGGTATATTTGCGGTGCATCAATTTCAGGATTTTATCGCATCCCGATTGCAGGGGAATATGAAAATGCGGCATGAACTTCTTAGAGGCAGCAAACAATTCAATAATTTCATCTGTTAATAGGTCGGGTTCGATAGAGGAAATACGAAGACGCTTAATGGTAGGTATTTTTTCTATTTCTACCAATAGTTTAAATAGCGATTCTGATTGCTTCTTGCCAAAGTCGCCTATGTTGATTCCTGTTAGGACGAGTTCTTTGCAGCCGTTGCGGGTGGCTTCGCAGATGTATTGTAAGGTTTCTTCGATGTTGCCACTGCGGCTACGACCTCTTGCAAAAGGTATGGTGCAATAGGAGCAGAAGTAATCACAACCATCTTGAATCTTCAAGAAGGTACGGGTTCTGTCGCCTGAGGAATAGGAGGGTTGGAAAGTTTCGAGTTGCGGTATGTCGCTACTTATGCCATTTAATATAATTTCCGGGAGGGAGAATTTAGCATTGTTTCCTATCAGCAACAAATTGCCATCCTCTTGTTCCAATCTTTCTTTGTTCAATTCGGGCATGCAGCCGATGACAGCAATCTGAGCATCCGGGTTGCGTTTCTGTGCTTGGCGAATGGCGGCAATACATTTGCGCTCTGCTTGATGGGTTACGATACAGGAATGAATCACAAATACATCCGCCTTCTCCTTGAAATCTATAAGGGTGAATCCCGATTCTTGGAATTGTCGCATGATGGTGGATGATTCTGCAAAGTTTAATTTACATCCGAGTGTATGTATGGCTACTGTTTTCATAATATGGCTGCAAAGATAAGCTTTTTGCGACTACAAGGCGTAATAGATTGGATTGATATATGTATTATTTTTTTTAGCGAGTTTTATAATTATTTGAACTATTATTCACCAATAATTTTAATCAAAACTCTTTTGCGACGTTTGCCATCAAACTCCCCGTAGAATATGGCTTCCCATGGTCCGAGGTCTAATTGTCCGTTGGTGATTGCCACCACCACTTCGCGTCCCATTACCTGCCGTTTGAGATGGGCATCACCATTATCTTCGCCCACATTGTGGTGATATCCATCACGGCTATAAGGTGCTAACTTCTCGAGCCATTCAAGGTAGTCTTTGTGTAAACCCGATTCGTTGTCGTTGATGAAAACACTTGCGGTGATGTGCATAGCATTTACCAAACACAAACCTTCTCGGATGCCACTTTCGCGCAAAGCTTCCTGAACATCACGCGTGATATGGATAAATTGGTAACGTTTTTCGGTGTTGAACCACAGTTCTTTTTTGAATGATTTCATACTATATAGGTTTTATCTATTTGAATTTGTTTTGTTTCAAAGGGTCGAGCAGGTATTCTAAGCCATTTAGTTTTATCTCATACATGGTTTCTAACAGCAAGCCCAACCTGCCTTTGGGGAAGCCAACTTGTTTGAACCACACGAGATAGGATTCGTATAAATCGCAAATTCTACTTCCTTTGTATTTGCCAAAAGGCATCTTAGTGCTCACTAAATCGGAAAATATGGTAGGGTCGGCTTGAATATCCATCTTCGTTTTATTTGCCGATGCAAAATTTACTAAATATGCTTCCCAAAATATCCTCCGTCGTAATCTCCCCCGTTATCTCGCCTAGAAAATACATAGCTGATCGGATGTCGGTGGTGAGCAAATCGGTGGGTATATTATCATGGAGGGCTTTTTCCATGCTTTCGATAGCTATGAGAGTTTTACTTAATGCTTCAAAATGGCGAATGTTGGACACCACGATATTGTCCATTTCGAGGGATATGTCAACGCTGCGCAGGAGCGAATCGGTTATGAGTTGGATGTTTTCTTTTCGCTTTGCCGAAACGAAAATGGTTTCGAGCTCCACAAGACAGGGGAAGCCATGGGGCGTTTCAATTAGTTGGTCGGTTTTGTTGCCGATGATGATAAACTTCTTTGAATTGTTGATGATATGCTCTTCGAAGCCGGCTATCTCCGCTTTGATTTCGTCGGCATCGGTTTGGGTGATGTCAACCACATAAAGCACTATACTGGCTTGTGATATCTTTTGGTAGGTGCGTTCGATACCCATCAGCTCTATCTGGTCACCCGAGGGACGCAATCCCGCAGTATCTATGAATCGAAAGGTGATGCCTTGTATGGTGAGCAAATCTTCAATGGTGTCGCGGGTGGTGCCCGGTATTTCGGATACAATGGCTTTTTCTTCGTTCAACAAAGCATTCAAGAGGGTTGATTTGCCTACGTTGGGTTTGCCAACGATGGCTACAGGGATGCCATTTTTCAACACGTTGCCCTGGGTGAAGGATTCTTTCAGGAGGCTTATCTCTTGTTTCAGTTCGGATAAAAGCTTCTGGAAGTCATCCCGATTTGCAAACTCCACATCCTCTTCGGAGAAATCGAGTTCCAATTCGATGAGGGAGGCAAAGGTGATGAGTTTGTCGCGGAGTTCTTTTATTTTATTGGAGAAACCGCCCCGCATCTGGTTGATGGCAAGGTTGTGCGCACTCTTTGAGGTGGCAGCAATCAGGTCGCCAATGGCTTCGGCTTGGGATAAATCCAACTTCTTATTCATGAAAGCACGCAGGGTGAACTCCCCCGGAGAAGCCAAGCGCAAGCCCAAAGATAGCAGTATCTCTATGATTTTTTTCTGAATATATAAAGAACCATGACAATTGATTTCCACCAAGTCTTCGCCTGTGAAGGAATGAGGGTTGCGAAACACGCTCAGCAACACATCGTCAACCACCTCAAGGTTAAAGACGATTTGACCATAGGTGAGGCTATTGGACGGCAATTGATTGATGTCGCTGTGTTTTTTTGATTGAAAGATTTTGCCACAAATTTCAATGGCTTGGGCGCCGCTTATGCGCAGCATGGAAATGGCTCCAACACCATTGGGTGTGGAGATGGCACATATCGTATCGGTTTGGTTGAAGTTGTTTCTTATGCTCATCGTTTGGTGAATTTTTCTTTATGCAAAAGTAATAATTTTTTAAAGGTTTCAGAAAAAGTTTTACCTTTATCGCCAAAATTAATCAGAAATTACTATTTTTGTACTTATGATACAGAATAAAAAAGTTGTAGTGGTTATGCCGGCTTATAATGCCGAAAAAACGTTGGAGAGCACCTATCTGGAAATCCCCATGGATATTGTGGACGATGTGATTGTGGTGGACGATTGCAGTTTGGACCGCACTGTGGAGAAAGCACATGAGTTGGGCATCAAACATGTGATACGCCACGAGCGCAACACAGGCTATGGCGGAAATCAAAAGACATGCTACCAATATGCCCTGAGATTGGGCGCCGACATTGTGGTGATGGTTCATCCCGATTATCAATATACGCCCAAGTTGATTCCCTCTATGGTTTATTTGATTGCCAACGATTTATATCCTGTGGCATTGGGTTCGCGCATCTTGGGAAAAGGGGCACTACGCGGTGGCATGCCTTACTATAAATATGTGTTTAATCGCTTTTTAACTTTGTCGCAGAATCTGTTGATGGGGCAAAAACTCTCTGAATATCACACGGGCTATCGCGCTTTTTCGAAAGAGGTGTTGCACCATATTAATTTTGCTGCCAACTCCGACGATTTTGTGTTCGATAATCAAATGCTGGCTCAGATTTTCTTTGCAGGATACGAAATTGCTGAAGTTACCTGTCCTACCAAATATTTCACCGACGCATCATCCATCAATTTCCGCCGTAGCGTGAAATATGGCATGGGCGTGTTGACCACTTCTTTGAAATATCGCCTGCAAAAGATGCATCTGGCACGATATGCTATCTTTGATAAACGATAAGATGCAACATACGGATAAAAATAATCATAGCTGTACGTTCTGCGCTTCTCGCGACAGCGAAACATTTTGCGAAACACGCGATATCTTCGGAAATGCGTACACGATTCAGCACTGCCTGAGCAGCGGATGTTTTTATCTGTCGCCATTTCCTTCGGAAGAACAGTTGCGGCAGGCGTATGACACCTCTTATTATGGCGAGACGGAACAGAAATTCAGTTTCACGATAGTAGAAAAAGCGGTGGACTATTTTCGTCAGCAACGTGCCCGCAAGATAGTGAAGATGCTGCCCATGGGCGCACGCCTGTTAGACATCGGATGTGGCAACGGGGATTTCCTGCGCTACGTTTCGCTCTGCGGAAATTATGAGTTGTATGGCATTGAGCGCGACGAAACGGCTGCCCGAAGAGCCCGAGCCAAGGCAAATATCCATCTGCAAACCACCGCATTGATGGATGGCGATTTCGAGGAGAACAGTTTTGATGCTATCACGCTTTTTCATGTGTTTGAACACCTGACGGCACCCGCAGAAACCCTGCGTATCATCCAAAAGATATTGAAACCCGAGGGTGTTTTGATTCTTTCGATGCCCAACATCGGCAGTTGGCAAGCGCGGATATTTCGTGGGAAATGGCTCCACCTGGACCCCCCACGCCATCTGTTGTTTTTTGAGCCGAAGACGTTTACGGCTATAATGGGCAAACGCAGCTTCGCTCTGCGAAAAACTTCTTATGTCTCCGTGGAGCAAAATCCTTTCGGTTTGGTGCAGAGTTTGCTCAATGTGGCGAGCAAAAGGCGGGAGGTGCTTTTCGAACGGCTGAAAGGCAACCGAAATTATGCGCCCGAATATGGTGGATTTCGCGTACTTTTGCAGAAATGTTTTTTTGTGCTGCATTTTCCGCTCTTCGTGGTGACAGATATGGTGGCGGCGATGATGGGCAAAAGCGCCACAGTTAAATTTTATTTTATAAACAAAAAATGATGCTCTACATTATAATAGGTATAACGGTTTTGATTTCTTTTCTGGCGATGAGCAATGGCGACCTGATGTTTCGCCTGCGGTTTAATCCCTATTTGGCGCTACATTCCAAGCAATATTATCGCTTTTTCACCTACGGATTGGTGCACGCAGGATGGATGCATCTGGGCGTAAATATGTATGTGTTGTATTCTTTTGGACAGTTTGTGTTGGCTCAATACGTGGATTTGTTCGACGCGAAAGGCTATTATTATTTCGGATTGTTGTATGTGGGCGCCATCTTGATGTCGGTGTTGCCGTCCTTTGGCAAGCACAAGAACGACCCGTATTATAATGCCGTGGGTGCTTCGGGCGCGGTGTCGGCGGTAGTGTTTGCGAGCATATTGTTCATGCCGCTGGGCAAAATATCCTTGATGTTTATCCCCATCGGCATTCCGTCGTTTATCTTTGGGATTTTATATTTGATTTATTCCGCCTATATGGGCAAACGCGGCAAAGACAACATCGGACACGATGCGCATTTTTGGGGAGCGGTGTATGGAGTGGTTTTCACTATAGCGTTGGAGCCGATGGTGGGAGCGTATTTTATTTATCAGGTCAGAACGTTTTTGGGGATGTAGTTCGGAGTTCATAGTTCGTAGTTCATAGTTGGGGAATTAGCCTCTACGAATTACGAATTTACGAATTACGAAGGACGGACTCAGCCACAAAGTTCTTAGTTCGGAACTTAAAACCCTGAACTAGGAACTGATAAACTACCAAATGTTTTTATGCTTTTTCCATGCTAAACCCAATTTGAATCCAAAGCAAACGCGAGCATAGTAATGTAAAAGATGAAAAGGTTGTAAATCATACCACCGAATGGCTGTATTAGCTGCAATCGGACAAGCGTTGCTACCACTCGAATACCCGTAATCTATTCCACGATAATTTTCCGTACTGAATCCTCCACCAAGAAACCATTCAAAAAACGCTGATGGCTGATGAAGTTTGATGGCGGAAAGCTTTCTGAAACCTAGTAAGAGTTTTAATTCATATCGGCTAGCATATATTGATTGAAAATTATAGGTATAAGACCCATCTCGACCATTTACATTTACAATTAGGTCGTTGTAGGAATATCGATAATTAAGACTCGCAGAAGCGAAGGTCTGAAACCTACCCGATTTGTTGGTGAAAAAGAAATAGTTGTAGCCCAATCCTGCATAAATGGCTTTATGAGCATAAGAACTGATGCCGTCAGGTTCGGCAAGCATATCAAAGCCCACAGGACTATAGGATATTGCATTAAACTTATAGCCACCATCCGCTAAGAAACTTTGTCGATTTCGAAACTTGTATTCATACGTAAAACGAACACCTGTTTTAACTACTTCCGAAATATATACCGATAGATAATGTTTGCAGGTGACGGAGTCTTTCTGTCCGTAGGCAAACAATTGAAATAAACAAAGAAATACGAAGATTAGCTTTTTCATGGCGAAAGGTTTACTCCTCAGCCGCCTTCTTCTTTTTCTTATCTTTCAAGATATAAATGATAGGCAAAATTCCGCAGGTATTGATAAAAGCAATACACAGAAACCATACAATATGGTTGTTGCGAGCCGATTTCCATAGTCCGATGGTTTTCCAAACTATATCCCATATAATGAGAAAAATGAATAAAGGGAGTAAGCACACGAGCATTTCGTGGCATTGTTCAATGTTACACATAATGATTTTTGATTTTAGATTTATGAATTTTGATTTATGATACAAAGGTACGAAAAATTTATATAAAAAGAAAAAAATAATACTATCCTATACTAATTGGGTAGATTGCAAAAATCTCTGTGTAGCTCTGTTTTCCCTGTGCATCTCTGTGGAACAAAAGAGTTACACGGAGATTCACAGAGATAGGGGAGATGCACGGAGGCGTTTTCTTCCTCAATAAAAAAAGCTACTTTTCTTTCTTTT
>CAIOYH010000207.1 GCA_903862465.1 uncultured bacterium
AATCACCACTTTTAACGATAGAAACGCTTATTCCAACGCTAAACGCATCGATTCAACGCTAGAAACACCGATTCCGACGCTAGATTCATCCTTTCTAACGATAGAAATACCGATTTGAACACTAGAAACACAGATTCGAACGCTAAGCATACTGTTTTTATTACTTAAAACATTGTTTCTATTTATTATATAGATAGAAATACTATTCAAATCACTATCTACAATATAATACAATTAGTATTTATTATAAAATTCATATTCTCAGATTTTTAAAATTAATCAAAGAAAAATCATGGAAAAAATATCTAAGAAAATGAAAAAAAAAATTGAAAAATTTTTAATGATAAAGAACTTTTTTGTAGTTTTGTACCTTAATTTTAAACCTGTTTATATGGCAAAAAAAGAAATCAACAAAATTAGGGTTGTCATCCCTAGCAATGTTAGAGAAATGCTTGTATTAGCCGGTCTTATTAATGCAAAAAACACTGCATTAGGCGCTGATTCACCACTCAAGATTCTAACATGGGATGTAATTGGACCCACAGTTCCAACGGCACTCACTTTGCACAATGAAGCAGAAGCTTTGATGCGTCAAGCTGAGGAAAAATTTGAGCAACGCGATTTGCTTTTAGCACCAATTGATGATTTGGTGAAGCAAAGTCGTGATACGCTAAAAGGTGTTTACCGGAAAGAGCCTCGCAAATTGGGCGAATTCGGTTTCACAGTTAATGATACTCCTCGCTAGACTATCAAAAACTTTGGAGACGGCACTCAAAAGAAATCTCAGATTACTTTTGAGGAAACTTCCGAGGCTGCAAAGGCTTCGGAAGTTTTTTTTTGTATAGATATGGGAATAAATTTACGGACAAAACAGCTTACTGATATTCAAAAGTAGAAGACAAACCAACAATCAAACAATAAAACAATTCAACAATCTAACCATATAGCAATCACTCAATGTCAAAAACGTGCCTTCAAAACAAAAAAATCCTCCATCCCAAAAAAAACTATTAATTTTGCAGTCTTGAAAAAAACTATGACAAATCCACTACGAATCACGGCTGTTTCTTATGCCAACACTTTTCCTTTTGTGTATGGCATCGAGCGTTCGGGCATGCTGCCTGCTTACGCGCTCAGCTTGAAACCGCCCGCCCAATGCGCCCAAAGTTTTGCTGCGGGCGACTGCGATGTGGCGCTCATTCCCGTGGGTGCTTTGCCTACGCTTTCTGATTATGAAATCATTACGGATATGTGCATCGGCGCCATTAATGATGTCAAATCGGTGCTTTTGGTCAGCAAACTTCCTCTAAAAGAAATAAAAACCATCGGCTTAGACATGGAATCTGCCACCTCTGTAAGGCTTGCACGTGTGTTGGCTGCCAATCTTTGGGATATTGCGCCCGAGTGGCAGCAGGTGGATGTGAACAATTTTGCGCAGCACGATGCCCTCGATGCTTTTGTGGTGATAGGCGACAAAGCCTTCGACATTGCCCATCATTTTCCGTATAAAATGGATTTGGCTGCCGAATGGAAACGCCTCACCGAATTGCCTTTTGTGTTTGCGGTTTGGGTGGCGCGTCCGCAAACTAACCCGACGCATATCACCAATTTGGCTGCTGCCTTGCACTATGGCATCCATCATATTGATGAGGTGGTGAAGCATTATGCCGGTCAAAGCCCCAACATTTCCGACCTAAAAACCTATCTAACGGAAAATATCAACTATGATTTTGATAAAAAAAAGAAGTTGTCATTACAAAAATTTCTTACCTTTGTATCGAAAATATAAACATCTCCTGCTATGAAAACTGCACATATATTTCCGGCGTTTATCCATGAATATCTCGGCACAGAGACCGATGTGGTGAAATCCTACGGCGTTGACTTTCACGGCTACCTTCAGCAAGCCTCTGAAGTAACGGGCACCGACCTGACCGCTTTTGATATCGAAACCAACAATTTTTTGGACAAGCAACTCGAATCGCAATACCTTACCTATATATATGGATGTAGCGTTTCCGACATCATGCACATGAAAAATCGCTTGCCCGACTATGTCTCCTCTTATAGTATGGGGATTTATGCTGCGCTCTATCACTGCGGATGCTACGATTTCGTCACGGGACTCAATATCATCAAAACGGCTTATGCTTTAGTGGAAAAATATAAACCTGCGGAACCATGCGGCATGGCTTCCATCGTTGGACTGAGCTTGGGCGATATCGTGAGAATCATAAAACCCATCAAAAAATTGGTCAGCATCGGGAATCACATCAGCCAATACTCTTTTTTATTATCCGGCAAGCTCGAACATCTCGAACCCATCATCGAAGCCGCCAAAGCTGACGGAGCCATGCAGGCTCGCTTGCTGAATGTTACTCATCCTTATCATGCGCACATGTTATCAAAAGTATATTCTGACTTTATAAACATTTTGCTCCGAACAAAAGAAATTGTCGCGGCTCAATATCCTTATGTTTCTGCGCAATGGCACAATATTCTTACTGATAAAAACAAAATAAAATCCGAAATCGCCTTCAACGTCATCTCACCTATCCGTTGGCAGGCAACGATGGATTTCATGATAAAGAAAGAAACCACTACCTTTATAGAATGTGGCGCAGGAGATAGTTTGTATAAAATCGGGAAATTCATAGAAGGCGATTTCAAAATCATCAATCTAAAAAAAATAAAATCCTACTTAGCAGACGAACAATAAACCAATAAAAAACTGCAAAAAACTACCGTTAACTGTTCAGAAACTACCATTAACTGATTGGTTATATTTTGTAAACAATAAATGATTACTTTTGCTGTTTGAAATAATGAAACATTTTTTCGCTCTATTTGAAAAAAAGTTTTTACATTTGCCGCTTGAAATAAATTTAAAAACAAATAAAAATCAATTATTAATTAAAAAAATCAAAGAACAATGAGCAAAAAACAAGGACAAGGTCAATCATTAAAAGATTCCTTACAATCAGCATTTGCGACGGGTGCAATTTTAATCGCTTTAATTGTATCCTACATCGTGTACAAATTCGTTATGGGCGCCGGTTCCAACTTCGAAGGTGGAAACCCCGAAGGACATCCCATACCAGGCAACTATTTAGCTATGATTTATAAAGGAGGTATGATAGTTCCTTTATTAATGACATGCGTTTTGACAGTATTAATTTTTACGATCGAAAGATTTGTGATGATTCGCAAAGCAAGAGGAACAGGTCGTATCAATATTTTTGTAAAATCAATTCAAACATCCTTATCAGCCAATAAAGTTGACGAAGCTTTAGCTACTTGTGATAAACAAAAAGGTTCTGTTGCCAATGTTATGAAAGCCGGTCTGAATAAATATAAAGAATTGAAAAACGACACCGTTTTGGAAAAAGATCAAAAAGTGTTGGCTTTGCAAAAAGATATGGAAGAATCAACCGCTTTAGAATTACCAATGTTATCTAAAAACCTTGTAATTTTATCCACCTTAGCTTCTATCTCCGTACTTATCGGTCTTATCGGAACTGTTCTTGGTATGATCAAGGCTTTTGCTGCTTTGGCTACAGCAGGTTCCCCCGATGCATTAGCATTAGCAACCGGTATTTCAGAAGCGCTTATCAACACCGCTTTTGGTATCACAGGTTCGACTATCGCTATTGTGTTCTACAATTATTTCTCAAGCAAAATTGATGCGCTAACATTTAAAATTGATGAAGCTGGTTTTAGCTTGATTCAAACATTTGCAGCTACTACTAAATAGGTAGGAAGCAACTAAGCATAAATTTTTTGTATTATGGCAAAAATAAAACTAAAAAGGAGTTCGCCCCATGTGGATATGACGCCCATGGTGGATTTGTTCTCGTTACTTTTGACGTTCTTCATGCTTACAACATCTTTCAGACCTCAAGAAGCCAAAGTTATTGACTCACCTTCATCGGTATCTGACAAAACCGCACCCGAAAAAAATGTTATCACGGTGTTGGTTTCCAAAGACGATAAAGTGTTTTTCAATATGGATAATGGAAAAGACTCTACCACTCATTACAGGAAAGACCTGATAGTTGAGATAACAAAACGGTATGGTATTTCCATAAATCCTCAGCAAATTAAGGCTTTTGAACAGGCTTCATCCTTTGGTATGCCTATCAAAGATATAAAAGGTTGGCTGAACGAAAAAGATGGTAAGAAAAAAGAAGGATTTCAAACAGGAATTCCAATAGATACGATAGGCACTCAAATGCCCGAATTGGGCGATTGGATTCGCTTTGCTCGTATCTTGAATCAAACAGCGGAAGTAGCAATAAAGGGGGATGCAGATGCAAACTTCAAAACCGTTAAAAAGGTAATGGACTTGATGCAAGTCAACAATGTGAACAAGTTTAACCTTGTGACCAACTTGCAGAAAGAAGAAGCTACTTTAGAAGACTTAAAGAAATAAACTCGATTTAATTTAAAAAAGAAAAACCTTAAATATATGGGTGAAATTATAGAAAACGATTCCAGTCACAAAAAAGGTGGCGGAAGACGAACCCCAAGGAAAATGGGTGCACACATTGACATGACTCCCATGGTGGATTTAATGTGTTTGCTTATTACTTTCTTTATGCTAACTACGGCTTTCAGCAAACCAAAGGTTATGGAAATCACCATGCCGGAACCACCGGATGAAAATGCTCCACCTCCAGCGGTTGCTTTTGATAGAACATATTCTATTATCCTTAGCGATAACGATAAAGTATATTGGTATTATCATAAAGACGTAGTTGAGAATGCTCCTGCAGGTGCATTACCTACATTTGACAAATGGCATAAAACTGATTTCAGCAAAGATGGTTTACGCAAAGTGTTATTGTCGAAAAACGAAAAAGTATTTACTGAAATATATAATCTAAAAGAGAAGGTAAAGAAAGGAGAATTGGTGATGTCAGATGATTCGTTGAATGCAAAAATCAAACGAATCAAGAAATCCGATAAAAAATCTCCGATCATACTGATTAAAGCTGATGAAAAAACCAAATACAAGAGCATTGTAAATGTGGTTGATGAGATGGCTATATGTAATATTGCGAGTTATGCTATTGTGGATATTTCTCCGGAAGAAAAAGCATTAATCCAAAAGGCACCTAAATAGTAATTAAATAAATTAAAGACTATGACAGAAAATTTTGATATTACCGCTGCTAATAACCTTGATGAAATAGTGTTTCGTGGTAGGAACAAGGAATATGGTGCTTATGCAATGCGTAAAAACTATAAGAAAATTGTTACCCGTTCGGTTATTATTTCGAGTGTTATTCTGATATTTAGTGTGCTCATTCCGTTTCTTATCTTTAAACAGAGTTATTCTGCCAATCAAGATCAACAAGTTAGTGTTGACATGATGGATATGAATAAACCTAAAGAAGAAGTGGCACCACCACCACCACCACCACCACCTGAAGCAACTGTGGAGCAAAAGGCAAAATTTGTAGCGCCTATTGTTGTTACAGATACCACAGAAACTACTGAAATCAATCAGGATGATTTGAATCAGACTGCCAATACAAATGTAAATACAGAAGAAGAAGTTGTTGTGGAAGAGGATAATTCCAATAATGTTATCGAAGAAGTTGTAGAAACTCCTATCTTTACTGTTGTGGAAGAAATGCCATCTTTCCCCGGCGGCGATGAATCTCGTATCAAGTTCCTTACTGAAAACATCAAGTACCCTCAAATGGCGAAAGAAAGCGGTATTTCGGGAACGGTTTACGTTACATTTGTTGTTGACGAAAAGGGAAAAGTAGCTGATGTTCGAGTTTTAAGAGGTATAGGCGGCGGTTGCGACGAAGAAGCTGTTCGTGTTGTGAAATTGATGCCCCCATGGAATTCCGGGAAGCAATCCGGGAAGGCAGTGCGGGTACAGTTCAACATGCCTATTCGTTTTACGCTTAACTAATATGTTTGCAGAAATTGAAAGCCACCTTTTTTTAGGTGGCTTTTTTTTTAGTTTTTCATTTAGTTTTTGTAATTTTGCTTTTTATTCTATTTGTTTACTAGTTACTATCTAAAATCTATTTACATGAAAAGTTTGAAATATATTTCAATCATTGTTTTGCTTTTAACGCTGATGTTTTCTTGCAAAAGGGAGGACCCCATTGTGGATATACCTGTTAAGTACGGCAATATCGGGTTTCAATTTGCCAATAATGTGGATGGGCAGGCACTGAGAGTGGATACTTTGGTTTACACGAATGCCGCCGGGAATAATTACATGGTAAATGAGGTGCAATACTTTGTTAGTGATATCGTGCTGCAGAATAGTAATGGTACATTCGTCTCTTTTGGGACAGGGAGCGAGCTTCATTATATGGATAGTGACTTGCCCGAAACCTCCAATTGGTCGGTGGCGGATAAAATACCTGTTGGGAGTTACACTTCCATATCTTTCACCTTTGGATTGAATGAGGTGCGGAACATCAGCAATGTATTTTTGAATCCACCGGAAAGTAATATGTGGTGGCCCCTGTTTTTAGGTGGAGGATACCATTATATGAAACTCAACGGCAAGTGGATTGATACGGCAAGCAATCTTTCTGCTTTTAATTTTCACTTGGGAATTGGGCAAACGTATGCTCATGATGTGATTGTGGTGGATTCCATTACAGGATTTGTACAAAACTATTTCACGGTGACGCTTCCCAATTCGGCATTCACGATTCGGGAGGATAAAACCACGAATGTGGAGATTGTTATGAATATTGAGAAGTGGTTTGAGGGTCCAAATGTTTGGGATTTCAATGTTTGTTCGGCAACTATGCAAAACCAAAGTGCTATGCAACAAGTGGTGGAGAACGGTGGAACGGTTTTTTCTGTGGGAACCATTCAATAAGTTATAAATAACGATGAAATATCTACAAAAGAAGTTGTTTTTGATGCTGATGGTAGGCATTTTCATGCTGACATCCTGCACTAAGGAAATCCCTATTACGGAAGTTTATATTGGGGATTCTACAAAATATGACCCTAAGCCTTATGTTTTTAATACGCCATGGTTTTTTCCAACCGAGATGAACATCCCGGCAGATAATCCCTTGACCGTTGACGGAGTTTTCCTTGGGAGAACACTTTTTTATGACATGCGTTTTTCGGGATATCAGTCGGCGGACTCGCAGATGTGCTGCGCAACATGTCATTTGCAAGAAAATGCATTTGAATGTGGCATGAATGGACCGTTTCCTAACGGGCATCCCGTGGGGATTACGGGAATTGCCACACCACACGTCATGTTACCCGTTGTGAACTTGGTTTGGCAAAACAATGGTTATTTGTGGAACGGATTAATCCACCCTGATAACCCACAAGTATCCAAGCGCACGATTGAAGATGTGGTGTGTATGGCAGTTTATGCCCCGCACGAGATGCTAAGCGACACGAACAAAGCACGAAATGCTATTGCAGCAATTCCCGGGTACAAACCTTTGTTTAAAAAAGCCTTCAATACAGAAACTATTACCTTTAAATTGATGGCAAAAGCCGTTGCACAATTTATCAGGAGCATCGTTTCGGTGAATTCGAAGTTTGATCAATATTTGTTGCACCAAACGGCTTTTACCCCTAGCGAAGCCAACGGTTTTGTGTTGTTTGTGACGGAACAAGGGGCTGATTGTTTCCATTGCCATGGCGGCGATGGGAATCCACTGTTGACTACCTATCAATTTTACAACAATGCGAAAGACACCATCTTCACGGATCCAAATGATCGTTACGGCGTGACAGGTGACCCGATGGATCACGGAGCGTATTTGGCGCCATCGCTACGCAATTGTGAGCTTACACCACCGTATATGCACGACGGCAGATACAATACCCTCGATGAAGTGATAAATTTCTACAGCGAAGGACTGAAACCTTCCCCTTACGCAAGTCCACTGATGCACAAATTGGCGATTGGTGGCGCGCATCTAACTCCGCAGCAGAAAGCGGATTTGAAAGCTTTCCTTTTGACGCTAACAGACCACGATTTGACCTCAAATCCTGCTTATGGACCACCGCCAAACTTCCCGTAAGGAAAGAAAAAGTATTTTTTTTGCGTTAACATGTATTATTTTGTATAACTTTGTCGTTCATTTTATCAAACTAAATTAAAAACCATTATTATGAAAAAGTATTTTTTAATCATTTTATGTTTGTTGCCTCTAGTGTGGGGCTGCAATAACAACACGAAGCCGGGCGAATCGGATGATCCTAAGGATATTCAGATTAAACAACTGCAGGCGCAATTAGATGCAAAGGATTCCACGGTGAATAGCATGTTCAGTTTTGTGAATGAGGTTCAGGACAACCTGAATACCATTGAAGCAAGCCAATCGAAAATAGCGGAATCAAAAAAAGGCAACAACGAGGTGAGCACAGATGTGAAGGAAAGCATTAAAGAGCACATTCAGAACATCAACACCATGTTGGAAAAGAATAAACAGTTGATTGCTCGTTTGGAAAGTGCGTTGCGCAAATCGAATATGAAAGTGGGTGCGCTGCAAAAGACCATTGATTTGCTGAACAGCCAACTCGCTGCCAAGGAATCGGAGATTGCCGACCTGAAAGTGCAGTTGGAGAAACTGAATTTCACCGTTGTGGAACTGAATGCCACTATAGTGGATTTGACATCGCAAAATGATCAGAAAACACAGATGATAGATCAACAAACTGTTGAGTTAAATACAGCGTATTACGTGATAGGTTTGCGGAAAGAGCTCAAATCAAAAGGAGTTATCGTGGGCGACAAAGTATCACAGAAGGTGAATCCTGAAAGTTATAACAAAGTGGATATACGTTATTTCAATGAACTAAGTTTAAACGTGAAACGTGCAAAACTATTGAGCACGCATCCCGAAGGAAGCTACGAAATGGTTATGAAAGGTAAGATTATTGAAAAAATTATGGTGAAGAATGCCAAGTCGTTTTGGAGTATTTCAAAATTTTTGGTGATTGAAACCGATTAAAGTGCCTAAAGTGCGCTAAAGTGTCTAAAGTGCACTAAAGTACTTCTAGGTACTTAAATTTAAAAGGCTTGTTCGTTGAGAGCAAGCCTTTTTTTTACGTTTTGAAGGAAAAGATTTGTAACAGAAAATCAGCATGTTTTGAATTTTAGTATCTTACCACTTCTATTTCCTTTTATAGTTTTAAGAAATACTAAGCTGACGGTTCATTTGTCAATATAATCAGCGTTCGTTTCTTCATTTTCATAAGCACGGTGATGGTTTCATCTTCTTCAAGGGTGATTTCACGTACCGCTTTTTCATATTGAATGTGTTCCGCGATGATATGGGTAGGTTTGAAGTTTTTTGATTTCAAAGTAGCAGTGCCAAAATCATTGCTACAGCCTTTGGTGCCGCCTTTTCCGTCAGGAGGTCCGATGCGTAACTTGACTCCCACAATAATTTCTTTCGTTTCTTCATCTTCCGTGCGTATGTTCACTGTGGCAGGGTCAGGAACATTTGCGAAAATCATGCCCCAACTTTTTTCAAAAGAATATTGTGAGCCTTTTCTCATGTCTTGCGAGACATGTTCGATATCATTCCACATGCTTATGATGAGTTTATCAACAGCATGGCGTTCTTTTTTTAGTGTAGCTTGAGTTTTTCTTAATGCTTCTGCAGCATCCTGTTTGTTAATGCGTTTGATAGTTAAAGCATCAATCAATGCTTTGACCTCTTCCTTGGTTACATCGGCTAAAGGTGCTCCCCCCTGTGCCACGCGGGCTGTTTCCCCTGAAATAAAGTGCTGTGCCATTTCCACTATCTGCCATTCCGTTCCTGAAGCGGGCAGATGTCCGTTCAGATCCATACCATAAAGAACACGCAAATCGCGTGACCATCCTTCGCACTTATCAATAATTTTGAAATTGACTATTTGTAGTCCATGCGAGCTGATATTTTTTATTTGTTCGACGAGTTCGCTGTAATTCGAGTTGATTTTCCGAAAAAATGCTAATGCTTTTCGGGTTTCTTTCTTGCACTGAATGAATAAAGGGGTATGTAGATCTAATAGTTGATTGTTTTTCGCTGTGAAAACGTTAGCTGATGGTTCTCCCGAATCCCTCCGAAGTATTGCATTGGTCAATGAAGATTCTCTTGACCCGTCCGAAATTGGATATTGTTTATACAACGTCATAACTAATAATTAAAAATGTAAATACATTGTCGAATGATTTGGGTTAAACGATTTATTCCGTAAAAATGTTACACTTCTAGCTTTAAAACTATGCATTTATTTTTAAATAAATATCTTGATATAAAAATAATAGTATAGGTTTTTTGAAATAAATGTAATATTGTAAAAATAATATAGCTGATAAATTAAAATAAATATAAAGTTGTAAACAACGAACAATCGAAAAAGTAAGGAATAAGCACTTAGGGAGAAACTTGACTATCGAAAAAGTAAGGAATAAACGCTTGAGAAGAAACTTGACTATCGAAAAAGTAAGGAATAAACGCTTGAGAAGAAACTTGACTATCGAAAAAGTAAGGAATAAACGCTTGAGAAGAAACTTGACTATC
>CAIOYH010000208.1 GCA_903862465.1 uncultured bacterium
AAGAAAATTGAAATTGACATGCGAAGTCTTGCTAATGGCTTATATTTCTTGAAAATTTCTAATTCAGAAGGAATTACAATAAAGAAATTTATAAAAGAATAGCTATATATGAGTCTTTTTTCAACTGAATGTAGCCATTGCGGAAGTAAAGAACACGCTTCCGTTGATTGCCCTCACGGCATATTATCGGCAAATAAATGCAAATATTGTGGTAGTGTTGATCATGCTTCAAGTGATTGCCCGCATGGCGTGTTTTCTTCAAATAAATGCAAGCATTGTGGCAGTACAGAACATGCTTCCAGTGATTGTCCACATGGTTTATTTTCTTCAAATAAATGTAAACATTGTGGAAGCACAGAGCATGCTTCGAGCGAATGTCCACATAGTATATTTTCGGCAAATAAGTGTAAACATTGTGGAAGCACAAATCATAGCTCAACAGAATGTCCGCATGGTTTTTTTGGTAACAATAGCACGAATAGACCAAGTTCAACCTCCACGTCCTCCTCGTCCAATAATAATGGATGTGCCGGAATAATTGGGTGGTTGATTGGAGCTGCTGTTGTTGCATTTGTTGTGATTTGGTTGGCTGTTAATGTAGTTTTGCCTATTGCGCTATTAAACTCAGCTTTAGCATTGACAATTTTGGCTTTGGCTATTAAACGATTTAGAACCTTGTTTGCAATTTTAGCTTATGTGGGTGGTTGTTATATGTTATTGGATATTACTAATGGGTGGTTCTCATTAGTTTTTGTAAAAAATGTGGTGAAAGACCCAATTTGGATAAGCATCTTTGTTTATATTAATACTATTGCAGTTGGTTTGAGTACATGGTTTTTGGTGCGTCCAATCTGGAAGCAAGCAAAACTAATCGAGTCTACGGATAAAGGGAAAAGTATATTGTTTATGAGTATTGCAATTCTATTAATTGCAATAGCTGCATCGTCGGCACCGATAATTTATCATTTTATGGAGAACCCCATAAAGAATAATTGGATGGGCGGAAATAGTAATAGTAGTGATGGGAATTCGTTAAATCAAGGCGGCAGTAGTACAAATAATAATACGGTTAATAACAATAATACTGTGGGAGAAACTTCAAATAATAATTCATATTCCCAATGTCGTTATCCTCAAGCATCTGAAAGGTTGCTGACCCCCTCTGATTTATCTTCGATGAATAAGGAGGATTTAAGAATAATGAGAAACGAAATATTTGCTAGGCATGGCTATATATTTAAAACTGTTGATATGAAATCTTATTTTGCAAAACAGTCATGGTATCGTGGAAATTATAACGATGTGTCATCAATGCTAACCTCAATCGAAAAAAGCAATATTGAATTAATTAAACGATATGAATAAATTTATCATCGCATTTATTCTATTAATATTAGGTTGCTCATCAAATGAATCTAAGAAAAATGGAACAAACGATATTCCAAAGGTTAAAACATCCGTTACCGATAATTTATGTGGTGATTATAACTCTTTAAATAATAAAGTCCGTGATGGTTTGATTGAAAAAGATGAAGCTTTAAAGCAAATTCAAACTTTGTTGCCTCAGTTGAAAACATATTTTTATAAAAATGGGGGTAAAGATATTTCTAAATCAAATTGGGTTTTTCCGGTTCAAGGCTACAACTCAAAATCAATTGGAGGAACAAATGGCAGCGGTTATATCGCTACTGGTTATGACTATTTTGATGGCAACAAACATAAAGG
Source organism: uncultured bacterium (assembly GCA_903862465.1). Lineage (GTDB taxonomy): Bacteria > Bacteroidota > Bacteroidia > Bacteroidales > CAIWKO01 > CAIWKO01. Next base: position 1,726 of record CAIOYH010000208.1, read on the forward strand.
ACATCCAGCGCAGGATATTTTTATAGCCGATAGAAATCAAGATTGTTTAAGTGACGTAACTAAAAAGCCTGTAAATGTTCTTTCAATGACAGGAGGAATTGTTATTGCAACCGAAACAACTTGGGATACAACAAGTGTTTTACGCGGTGGAAAATATATTTGGATATACGACCCTTCTTCAAATAGTTTCTTTTATTACGCACATAATAATAAAGTTTTGGTTCATCCATGCGATATAGTTAAGCCAGGTGATACGATTGCCACTGTTGGGAGATCCGGTCTTAATGCTTTTAAAAAACGTTCTCCAACTCATTTGCATTTAATGCAACTTAAATTAGACGATACTAATTATCCCAAGCCTATTGACTGTTATAAGGATTTAATTTTATTGAAAACTATGTGAAGTTAATCATTGTGATAATAAGGGATTCAACTGTACTCATTTGTTATCATTATTATTAGCTTTGTAAGGCTAAAATAAAAGGCTTGCCCCTAAATAAGAAGCAAGCCTTTTTATATTGTTAGCGTAATTGAACCAGATGATTGCGGGGCATCGTAAGTTAATTGAAAAGAAGGCTGTTAGCCCCCGCGCAAGGGATGGTAGAGGAAAGCCCACAGCGCCGTTATTCAGGCGCGAGGACTTGGAACGAAAAGCCCGATCCCCGTAATTCAGGGGGATGCGCCCAAATGAGGTAAAAGGTAAAAGGTAAAAGGAACAAGATTTCCGCTTGAGTGAATTCAGTCGGGCAGGCAAATACCAAGGAATAAGGAGAATAGGTGCGAAGTTACAAACTTCGCACAACAAGTTTGGAAAAAAACATGAATGATTTTTATGGAAAACAGCACAATGTGAATCTAAGATAGACGTTAGAAAGAAATAGAGTATTAATCAAATGATTGAATTATGAAAACAAAAATCTTGTTATGTGTTAGTTTTGTTGCGCTGATGTTGCTTGGGGTGCAATGGAGTGGTTGTGGTAGTAAAAACGCTAAGGAATTGAATGTGGTGGGGAAAGAGAGTGCAGAAAGAATGATGGAGCAGACGTTAGCTACG
>CAIOYH010000209.1 GCA_903862465.1 uncultured bacterium
ATAGGTTTTTTTTAAGGAAGATAGATGAAGAAGAAAAAGCTCGCTCGGGAAGGGTGGGCTTTTTTTTTGGAGGGGGGGGATGGAACGCGCCTGCCAATTCAGTCAGTCAGGGATGAGGGGAATTTTTTAAGAACAGAAATCTGCCAGATTTTGGAAATCTTGCAGATTAGGCGGCAAAAGGGCGTTTGCAATATCCCGACATTTCATGTACGGGACGGGCTGCCCCTACAATGGGTGGAACTGGAAATTAGGCAGAGCCTAAAAGGATAGGGGCGACAGAGGTGGAAGGGCTGCCGAACAGATGAAATATCAATCCAACTAATGCTTTATTTTGTTTTTAATCTTAATCAAAAGGGTTTTCAATGATACTCTTTCATTTTCATATTTATAATACAAATCAGGAAATTTATCGGAAGAGAATACATCTAATTGGTGAATAATAAATTTTATTAAAGATTGATCATTTGTATTTTCTACCCAGTTTATTGTAAAATCTATTTTTTCATGCTTTAGTTCTAGATATAACCTAGCTGCATCAGGATTTGTCAAATAAAAACATGCTTTATCGGCAACGGGGTTTTCAATATATCTTGACAATCCTTCCATAGTAGAAAACCTATACTTTAGTGGTGTTAATTTGTCAGGAGTTCGTAATTCTTTTTCTTTCTTGATATGAAAAGCAATATACTTGTTTGTTCTATGCGGCCAAGACGTACCCATTTGTTGAAGTTCTTTTTCAGAGAGAATTTCCCAATTTGTTATGCTATAAAGTACTGCTTCTTTTGTACCTGCTTTGCATATTAATATGTTTTTTGACAAGTAAATCTTTGAGTTAAGATATTTAACAAATGGTACGTGAAAAATATTTTTAGAAGAAATAAAATCTAGGCGTTCATTTTGATATTCTTTTTGAACGCCAGCGATAGTAACCCATTCTAGCCAACTATTTCGCTGCCTTTGATACTCGGAGTTGTCCATTTCAATAAATTGTTCAAAATGTTCTTCAGGGAGAGTTTTATTTATTAACTTATTTAGCAAAGCTATTACCAAACCAGATTTGCTTGGAAGAAATGGTAAAGCTCCAATATTAACTTGATCAATGCTTTTGTAAAAAGTATTTGATAAAAATTCCTTTTCAGATTTCGGATAGGGATATAATATAATACCACCTAAATTTTTAATGGCACTCCTATAAGACGATTCAGCAGGAACAGTATGCAAAATAGCATCTCGATAACGATGAAGTTGGCCAATTGCATCTTGAGGCACATTGTACTTTTGACTTTCAATTGTATCAGAATATTCGTTTTTTTCTTCAAATCTGTATTTTGCATCGAAAACATACCAAAAAGGTTTCAAATAGCCATTTTTAGTAAACTTTATTGCAATATCTGGGATTTGTCTATAGGTAAATATTTTCTTTTCATCTCTAACAAATTCTTTATTGAAATAAATACTTAACTGCTCCCCAATTTCTTCATTTGAAAAACGAATTTCAGATGGATTTCCTTTCTGAAGTTCAACTTTAATTCTAGATGATTTTATTTTTACAACATCATTGTAAGTAATTTTCAAATTCATTTCCTCTCTAGCAATATTAACAATAGCCAAAAAGCACCAATACTCATATAATGTTGAAATATCCTTTTGTTCGATTTTGAAAATTTCATTATCAGCCAATTCAAGACCTCTAGTTAGTAAAAGGTAAATATGCATAAAGTCTCTATAACCAGCACCCCTAGTTAATGAAGTGGAAAATTGATTTCGCTTTTCAAATTCCCCTACTTCGTTAAATGGAGGCTCATGCATTACGGTCTGTAAGCTGCTTTGATAAAGTTTGATTCTTTCAATAAGCGGCGAAAAATCAGATTTTTTTGAAATTAACTCGATCCTTTTTCTATATTGCCTAAGTTGCTCAATTATTTTTTTAACTGCCCAAACAATAAATCTATTTTCATATGTATCGTAGGTCACATATTTTTTACTTGATAATGCGTGAGAATAAAATTTATCATGAGTTATTTTTATTCCAATTCCATTACAATTTGAATATCGTGAATTTTTTTTAAACCAATCAATATTTTTTCGTGTATTGTCTTTGATTTTTTCAACATATTGAACCTTCTCATACGTCCGAATCTCGTGTTTGGGTTGTCTTTTTATAACGCCAAGATTAATAATTATTTGATTGAATAATGAATCTATGATACTCCACCATTCATTTTCAGTTGAAACTCCTGATAATCTTGCCTTGCTCCTTCGAAACGTATCTTTTAAGGTATCAAAAGCCAAATTTTGAATGATGGAAGTAATTTCTGTCATCATGGATTTATAATCTGATTTATAATCCATTTTTTGTGGAAACACCTCTGTACAAAGCTCAAATATTAATTTATTTGAAAAATCTCTTATCTCTATAGTAGTCTCTCCTACTTGGTTTTCAAAGGAAAATTGACCCGTTAATAAATGATAGTTACTTCGTTCTTTTGATTTTTTTAAAGTGCGGTTATTAATTCTAATTTCAAATGGAGGATGGAATCCAATTACATTTTCAATTATATAAGAATATTGAACTGTTTGCCATTCATAAAAATGAAATGGGATATTATTAGATTGTGGACTATCTAACCCATTAGTACTAAATTTGATTTTTTCAATATCAGGGGCTTGATAAAAACTTCTATTTGAATCAGCAATATCCAATTCAAGGGAACCCCAACCATCCTTTTCATATTTATATGATGTAAAACTCACAACCAAAAAGATGTAAAACGGTCGTCATCAAATCTCTTTAACATAAAAAGAATTTTCTTGGAAGCCTTTTGATATTTTAATGAATTGATTGGAAATTGGTTTTCAATTTCAGAAAATTCAATATCTGTCCTTACTTTTTCTTTCTCACCCTTCTCAATTAAGTACAAAAGTTTTATCAGAACCTTTTGTATTCTTTCTGAACTACCATGAATACGTGGTAATATTTTTTGTACAATTTGAAAGTCTAATGCATCTTTTTCACTAATTAATCCAAAATTATTATTGATAATAAGGTAAAATGCTATTTCATCTCTAACGCGATAAGCAAAATGCAAATCGGCTTCTTGGAGAATGATATTTATGTCAATTAGCATGCCCATTTCAGATGTAATTTTATCTCTATCATGTCGTGAAATTTCTGAAGATGTCAAATAAATTGTTTCAAAAAGTGAATTAGTAATATCGACTAATTTATTTACTTTGAAATCTGTTGTTTCAATCCAATTTAAATCTACTTCGTTCATTTCAATAGAATTGGCTCTGTCCAAAACTTTTCTTGAAAATGAATGAGTAGTTTCATCCATATTTACAGTTCCTATAAGATAAAGGTTTTCAGGTAGTCTTATATCATTAAAATCTTTTGAATTAGTTGCACCGACCAACAATTCTTGACGCAATATTTTATCCGTAACAATCTCATTATTTTCATTTCGTGTTCGTGTTTCAATAACACTTAAATAGTCACTAAAGTAATGTTCTACCCTTGCTAGATTCATCTCATCCAAAATAAAGAAATAAGGTTTTTCGGGGTTTTTATTTGCTACCTTTATTAAAAGGGTTAAATCCTTTGGAGAAAATATATTATTTAAAGAAGTATACCCTAATAATTCGCTTCCATCAGTCCAATCAGGTCTTACAGGGACTTGTTTAATTTGTTCTTCCATATTAAAACCAATCGCTTCTGCAAACTTTCTTGGTAGTTGAGTTTTTCCTGTACCAGAAATACCCGCAAGAATTACAAATGGTTTTGCTCTCAGTGCTAAATAAAAATTAGCTACTTCTTCATAACTATATCGAAACCCTAAAGATGTAATATAACCGTAAACATGGTCAATTAACTCTTTTGGCGTTAATTCTTTAATTACAGGTTTGTTTTTTTTCATAGTAAAAAAACTATTAAAATATTGCTTTAATTCACTTCCTTTTCCTTGAAATATATCCAAATCTTTTTTTCCTTGGATAGCAAGACCAAAATTGGGAGCATAGATTCTTTGAAGTTCTTTTGTTATATCAGTTTTTTCACATAACTCCCAATCGATTTTAAATGCCGACTTATATTTTTCTGCATCAGCCCATGGTTTTTCAAAGGTTACTTCTTTTAAAACACCTCTACCTCCTAGTTTATAAATCTTATTCTCTCTAATAATGAGGTAAACTAAATCCCCAATATTATAACCACCTGTTGGAAAACCCGCAACATTATGCTTTATACACAAATTGTAATTTTCGATATTTTGAGAGCAATTTAAAAAAAATGTTGCCATATTATAATTGATTATATTTACAAGCTATCCCTTTTGCTTTATCAATTGGATATTTTTCTTGGTTCTTTATAATTTTATCCAAAACAATTTCTTCAACGTTCAAATGATACTTTTCAGCCATCAAAAATGCGAAAGCAAAGACATCAGCTAATTCTTCTTTTACTTTATCTAAATCAGCATCCTCAGCATTTTTCCAAAGGAACAATTCTAATAATTCATTTGGATCAATGCTCAATGCAATTGCTAAATCTTTATGATTATGAAATTGCTCCCAATCGCGTTCATTTCTAAACTCAATTAATCTATCAATAATAAGTTTTATTTCACTCATTTCTCAAACATGAATTTTTCCAAAATTCTTTGTGATCAGGATAGTCTTCATTACAAATTATAAGATGTAATGCATCTACTCGATATGATGATAAACCAATTTTTATTGGATGGTAAACGTAACAGCCTCCAGAAAACGAATCTGGATTCAAATAATCCCAAAAAAGTCTTTCCCCTGTTAGTGGTAAGGCGACATCACTATATCCTGCTTCATCAAGAAATTTTCTAACTGCAGCCAAAAGTTCATCATCAGTGCCTCCATAAAAATCAACTTGATATATCCATCCATCACTGCGACCATTTTTGTACATACCTCCTTCGGGAGGAAAATTATGTCTAATCATCATTTATTTTTTTAATGTTAAAGCTATTTCATATTCATGGTTGTAAGGTAATTGAATGTCTGCAAGCATCTCTGGTATGGCAAGAACAAAGCTTACATAATAATAAGCAAGGATATGATATCCTGAAAATACTTTTTCAGGTATTAAATTCAATTTATAATCTTTTTTATCAGGTCTGTAGCCTTGGGTGCCTTGCATGGCTATTTCAATCGCAATTCTTTTTATTTCTTCTAAAGGCATGCCGTCAAAATATTGCAAAGCATCCACCATAAACATTACTACCGCCATATTGGTTGAAATCTGCTCTTGAGATTTTTGAAACTTTTGCATTTCTCTCTCTTTTATTGGATCTTTTTCGTCAATCCCTAATGGGTCTTTTTCAAAGTTCTCAATGAATGTTTCGAAATTATCTCGCTTCCGATATGCATTTTCGCTTTCCATTTCGAAAAGCTTGTTAAGCTTTAAATCCTCTGCCCAATGAACCACCAATTCATATTCCTCGCCAGGCTCTCTATCTTCTTTATACTGTAAATATTCATCATAAAAAGTTTGCGCTTGTTTCAATTCAAAAGGCATTGCATTAAAATCTTTAATGAAATTAATGCCAAATAATTCTTTGAATTGCAAAGCATTTACAATGTTATAGATTTTGCTCTTGGAGAGAATATCCGGCGGGGAAAGTTCAACAGCTTTTTTATCGGTTACTGCCGTTAATCCTTCTTTATTCAAATTATATAATGAAATCAATTGATAAGCCCTTAGTTCAGGGAATTCATTGTAAAGAAAATCTTCAATAAACAGGTCAATAGGTGTATTAAAAATCTGTCGATTCATTCCTTCAAAAATTCCTGTACAATAGTCTGCAATAGCTCTGTCGGATATTCCCAATTTGCTAAATTTCTTTATTGTTGTTTCAAGTCCTTTAATGAAATTTGTTTTATGATCGTTGTTTGAAATAAATAGTTGGTTTACATCTTGTTTTCTTGCCTCTATAACAAAATCCAAATGGACCAATTCATGCATTATCAAATGCTGATAGGCTGGGTACTTAGCATTATATCTTATTGTATGATTTTGTCTTTTATAATTCTCAGCAAACTCAAACTTAGCAGCAGTTGGAATAGTTGAATCTTCGATAATATCTATTTTCTTTCCACCATCAATTTGCAGTTTATTTAAATAATCTAAAAATACCTTTCTTCCTTTATTTTCCTCAATAATTCTTCTTGCAATTTCAGAGGCTTGTTTGAGTGAATTTTGAAATAAGATATCCTTTGTATTACTACACTTTAAAGCTTGTATGGAACTATATAATGCAGATTGCAAATCATTCTCCATTTCGGCTATCATTGCCAAGGCAAAATGCGTATTAGGGTATTTATTATTTATTTTTATTGCTTCCCAAAAATACTTTTTAGCTTCTTCGATTTTTTCTTGTTGGAGAAGATTTGCCCCAATATTATTTATAGCGATATTGTCGTTTGGATTGGCAACAAGCGCCTGATCGTAATACTTCAAAGCTACGGTAATATTATTTTTGAACTTAGCAAAAATATTACCCATCATAACTAAAGCATATCCATTTTTAGGATCCCATCGCAGTGCATCAATCAAACAATTGATGGCTTCGTCCTGATCTCCTTCATCGGAAAGAATTTGTCCCATTATTCGATGATATTCCGAATTGGTAGGGTTTTGCTTGATAAGTCCGTTGAGAATTGGTTTTGCATCAGCATATTTTCCCTTTTCACAAAGAGCTACCGTTTTTCGATAATCGGCTTCTTGAGAAAGTATGGCAGGAGTGTTTATTTCGATTGTTACCCAATCATTTGAAATACTAACTTTTGGCTTGAAAGGTCCATAGGTGTAGTAACTTTCTAATACGCTTATAATTAGGTCATTACCACCCCCCCCCCGCAAATTCAGGGAAAATGGTGAATAAGAAGTCGTCTATTTTATGTATAATCTTCATTTACTAGTTGTTTGTTTTATACCTCTTTGATAAGTGTTTCAATTTCGACTTGCAAAGCTTTAGCAATTTTTTCTATGCTAATAAGCGTAATATTTTTTTCTGCACGCTCAATCATGCCGATATACGTGCGATGTACTCCGGCTCTGTCGGCAAGTTCTTCTTGAGATATATCTAATTGATTTCTAAATTTACGGACGTTATTCCCGAAAATTATTAATATTTTTTTATCTTCCATCATTGCTAACTATAGTGGGCACAAAATTAGTTCTAGTATGTCTTTCTCGCAACATACTATAGTTAGCATTTAATAACATCCGTTATTGAGGAATTTGCTGATATTGTTTTATAGAAAAGAAGAGGAATTGCTAGGCGATGTGAAGTGACTGAAAAGAAGGCTGTTTGCCCCCGCGCAAGGGATTGGAACGGAAATCCCACAGCGCCGTTATTCAGGCGCGAGGAATTGGAGAGAAAAGCCCGACCCCCGTTTTTCAGGGGGATGCGCCCAAAGAAAGAACCAAGATCCAAATTCCAAGCTCCAAATACCAAGGATTGCCCCTACGAACCCCGACATTTCATGTACGGGACAGGTTACGAATGGACAAATTACGAATTACGAAAATATTACGGATTTACGAATTTGCGAATTACGAATGGGGAGGGTTTGTCTCAATAGCTTCGATGCGTTGCAGAAGCGTTGGATGGGAATAGCTCACGCGGACGGTGAAAGGATGGGGTTGGAGGTTGCTGAGGTTGAGCACGGAGAGTTTGATTAAGCCGCTTTTGAGGGCTTCGCCTTGTTGGTGATGGGCGGCAAAGCTGTCGGCGGCATATTCGTTGCGGCGGGAGACATAGCTGCCCGCGATGCCCACTATCATGCTGATGGGGCTATAGAGCATGCTGAAGGCGATGATGCCGATATGAAAACTCGGGAGGGTTGCGCCCAAGGCAGCCGATATGTCGGGCATGCCGATGCACAAGGACATGATGTAGAGTATGAATCCGCTGCTGAGGATGGAGGTGAGCATGCCATAGATGATGTGTTTCTTTTTGTAGTGCCCGATTTCGTGCGCCAAGACGGCTACAATTTCTTGGGTGGAGAGTTTGCTGATGAGGGTGTCGTAGAGCACGATGCGTTTCTTAGGACCGAAGCCTGTGAAATAGGCATTGGCTTTGAGGGAACGTTTGGAGCCATCAATGACAAAAACGTTTTTGAGTTTGAAACCTGTTAGGGAGGCAAAGGCTTGTATGGCATCGCGCAGTTCGCCGGCTTCTAAGGGTTTCTGCTTGTTGAATAAGGGGACGATTAAATTGGAATAGAACAAGGACATGAAGAGCGAGAAACCTGTGAGCGAGCCCCAAGCGACTATCCAAAACCAAGAGCCTGTGGCACCATAAATCCATACGACGAACGCCAAGATGCCGCCACCCAAGACGCCTGCCAAAAGCCATGATTTGATTTTGTCGAGGATATAGGTGCGGGGCGTGGTGGTGTTCATGCCGAATTTTTGTTCTATGACAAAGGTGTGGTAGATGCTGAAGGGCATAGCGAGCAGGTCGGAAGCCAAACCCAAGATGGCGAAAAAGAGCAATGCCATCCAGATGGGCTGTTGGGAGTAGGTCCTGACGAATTCGTCGAGCCAAGCAAAGCCACCCAACAGCAACATCAAGAGCATGGAAAGGAAGGACAAAGCGCCTGTCCATAAAGAGAAACGGGTGTTGGTTTTCTCGTAGTCTTGCGCTGTGCGATATTTCTCGGTATCGTAGATGCCCAGGAGGGCTTGGGGCAGTTGATTGCTCCAACGGGTGCTGTCTAGATAGTCGAGCAACAAACCAAAGAGGTAGTTGAACGTTAGAATACCAAGAATGAGGATGAATAAGAGGTGACTCATGAGTAGAAGATGCTGCTATTTATTAAAGTACAGTTTCATGGGTTTGAAGTAATATTCTTGCCAACCTTCGGTGTAGGCAAGCAACATACCTTTGGGTAGATTCCAATGGAGTATGGTTATTTTGCAGCCCTGTTTCACGTTTTCGAACACCACTTCCAACAAAGAGTCGTCGGCATCTTCGGGAAAATCGGTGGCGCGCCAAGATTGCAGGATACGGGTATCGGCTTCCAATTCGAGGATTTCTCCTGAGATGTAGCCGTCCCATGCCATGAAGGGTGCACCGAGTTGGTGTTGGAATTGGGCTGTGGAACCTGTGAAAGCACTGTGTTCTTTGCTGTCGAGCCAAGCATTGTAGAGGGTATGAGCGTCGCAATGCATCACTTCGCTCACGTCTATTTTTTCTGATTTCATGATATAGTTTTTTAGAATGAAGTGCAAAGTTACATGTTTATTTGATGAGAATAAACATTTTTATCGGAAAAGATTTTGGTAGGTTTGTTTTCTCTCTTATATATAGCCCATAAAGGCATACATAAGATAGCCCAAGACTTCATGTATGTAGTTTTCCCAACGGGTGATAGCAGCTGTTTCGGGGATAAGATAGTATCCAATATCGGTACGGCGTTTGCCTGCGATTTGTCCCACGGAATACATAGTGACGCATTGTCCTTCGTTGTTGAAACAAGCCGTTGCGCGTTTCATGTGGAGAGCAGAGGTGATGAGTAATATGTGTGCCTGTTGACAAGTTTTGTTGATTATATGGACACAATTCACGGCATTTTCGTGTGTATTGTGAGAGGTGGAATCAATGATGATGTCGGATTCGGGAAGCCCTATGTCTAACCAATAGCGTTTGATAAGCTTAGCTTCGATGACATCATTAAAGACCAAACTGCCGGGACCACCCGAGACAATGACCTTCTTCACCACGCCTTGTTGGTAAAGTAGAATTGCTTGCAGGATGCGGTCTGTGTTGTCGCGAAAAATGAGTCGGTCGTTGTTGTTGTCAATATCTACCATGCCGCCGCCCAAGACAATGCCTGCATCGTAGTGCTGCCCTTTGTCTAAAGTAATCATAGGTTCTTCCCATGAGCGAATCAATTCGTCAATGAAAGCAGCATTGGTGAAGAACATAAAAAAGACAAAGGCAGTGATAAAGTACCTACGCGAGAGTTTGCCGCTCCTCGCCACTATACCGCATAGAAATAGGACGCAAATCAAAGTGAGCGGACTGAGTAGGAATGCTGTTATTTTCGAAATAATAAAAAACATGGTGCAAAATAAAGGAATTTTCTGATATAAATTGCTATTTAATTTGAGAAAAATACGCTTGTGGTTAACAAATAATTGTAAGATGCAAATTGTGAGATAATTAACTTATGAGAAAATCTGATTTTATTTTAAGGATTTATAGCTTCGGCAATATGCAGTTTTGAAATAGTTGAACCATTTATCGTTTGCAGTGTAGGCTGTCACGGTAATCAAGGGGTTCATGGCAGGGTTTATAGCATAGTCTTTCATTGCCATCTTGGTGCCCAATTGTTGTTGTATGCCTTTGGTGTTAGCCATAGGATATTGTAGCTTTTGTAAGGTTTTTAAACAAAGTAAAGCTTCGTCGGGGTGGTTTTTGGCAATGAAGAGTTCGTTGGCAGCTACCACAAAGTCGATGTTGGTGGAGATACTGACAATGTCAATGAGCAGATGATGGATTAAGCCGTAGTTTTTTATGGTATTACTGACGTAAAAGTTTTCTGCTTCAAAATAATGCACGAAGTATTCCGCGAGGTTTTGCTGCGCCAATGCGAATTCAGCTTTTTGCAACAAGGACTGATACTCTGCTGCGGGTTGTATCATCTTTTTGTCGTTGATGGTGTTCGAAGCATGCATGTTGCACTCAGGGAAACGCTCTGAAATCTTTACAGCTGCGGTGAATAGTTCCGATGCTCTGAGGTAATTTTGCTTGTTTGCCGATATAGTGCCTTGGTTGGATGCACTGTCGAAGCTAATGCGGGCGTTGGTACATTCTGTTTTGAAAATTAGGCGATTCAGGCGGTCGAAGCGATTGTTTATGATGCTGTCCGAAGCAAGTTGATGATGGGATTGTGTGTTTTTGATGTAGGGCACCATCGCTTTTGCGGAGTCTATCCTATTTGTGATTAATAGGCTTTTGGCGTAGTCCATCTGTTTCAGAATTACGGGCAAGGCGGTGGCTCGTATCAGCGAATCGAGTAGGGGGGAGGTCTTGAAAGTGTAGGTCTGCTCTAGCTTCTTTGCATTATCGAAATAGCTGAGTGCCGTTACATAGTTCTGTAGATATACATTGAAAACGCCTTTGGTGATGGCACTTGTGTATTGCATTCCTTTTATCTTCGAGAGCAAAGAATCGGCGGTGGAGGAAAGCTTCACAATGTCGGCATTTTGCTTTTGATAGGCTTTGGCTTCGGTCAGCAGTGCTTCGGCTTGGTCGGCATCGTTAGATTTCAATGCTTTGGCGCTACGCTTTAGCTTGGTACGGTAGGTGCCGTTCTTTGCTTTTGCCATACTCTTCTTAAATTTATCTGACAAAGGCAATGCATTCAAGGTGCTCACATTTTGTGCCTTCTCGAGCAATGCTAAGGCTTTCTCAAATTGCTGTTTTGAGTTGTTGGTGTCGGCTTTGACAACGTAGGCTGTAACAAGCTTCTCGAATTTTAGCAGTGCTCCGGCATCGCTGATGATTTCGTTGCTGTTGGTTTTCTGATAGTTTTGCGCAGCGGTGATATAGATTTCCGCCAACTCGAGTTTGCCGTTGTCGAGCGCCTTTTGCGATACACTGAGATAGGATTGATAAATCCCGAACTTGGCTGATGCCAAGCCTTTCTTGTGTGTTTCGTTGCAGGTGTAAGCAGGTAAGTCTGTGCAGAACTTGGTGCATTGCTCAAAGAGTTCCACCGCTTCGTTGAACTTCTCTGTCCTTACATATTCATTGCCCACGGCTATCATCTTGGTGTAAACTGTGTCGGCATAGAGCATCACCTGCTTCTGCACCGCAGGCTCTGGATTCAACTTTTGGAGGATGTAAGCGATTTTGTTGGATGCGTCTATCAAACTATCACGGCGGAACTGTATCTTGGCAAGCTCTAATTGTGATGGCGCATATCGGGGATTGAACAGTATAGACTTTTTGAAATAAGCTTCGCCTTTAATGGTTTCTTTGCGCTGAATTTCCAACATACCTTTATCATAATAGATTCTGTCGAGGGTGGAGAGTTTCTCATTCATCTGATTGCGCATCAGGAGCAGCGTGTCGGAGAAGTTGTTGTACTTCTCTATGAATTGAATCGGGTCGTGGGAGCCTAACTGCAGCTTACCTGCGAAATCCAAATTGTACAACTCCTCGGAGGCTTTCTCTAAGTCTTTCAAACGTATATCATAGACAATAATCATGTCGGTGTTGCTGAAATCTATGGACTTCACTTGGTTCATATACTGCTGTATCCATGTCTCCGACAGGAAATAGTCGTCAATGAGCTTGAGTCGTTTGGAGAAACGGGAGATTGCCAAACTATCGTAGTTAAATTGCAAGTCTAAGAGTTCAATGCGGAACTTCTTCGCCTGCGATGTGTCGGTAAAGCTGAAGTCTGCCAACTTATTATAGCCCTTCTGCACAGACAATTTCAAGAGCGATTGAACCGAAATCGGGTTTGCCTGACTCCCAAACACCTTAAAGGTGAAAGAGCAGTTGGACGGAATCAACATATCTGCAATAGAGAAGCTTTTATAGTTGACATCGCCGGTGTTGGTTACGTCTGTCAGTTCGAAGCTTGCGGCGAAGTTGCCTTGCTGCGTTTCAACAATGCGACAAATTTGTGTTCCCGTGAAGATAAACTTGGTAAACTCTGCTTTTTTCTGATTGCTGAGGGCAATTTCGTCAATAAAGTAATTTGTGATGCGGGAATTTGCGTCCGAATTTTCATTTCTGACAATCGGAATCGCGATAGCATGATTATCCTGATAAACAGTATTGTCCTGACTATGAGCTATGCTCATGCAGAAAATCCCTAAGACGAAACACAGTAGTTGCTTGAAAGGCATCATGAAAATATTAATCAACAAAGTTTGTCATAATAGTTGTACAAACGAAATCTTGCTAAAAATAATATCAACAATCCAATGTTAATTCAATTTATCATTAAAAATAAGAATAAGAATCTCCGCTTAAATCATCATTCGCACACCTCAATTCTTAATTCATACATCTAAAATCTCAATTAAATTCAAAGGATTCTGTATCTTTGCAGAAAAAAAAAGATGTGGCAAAGTTTGATAGATGCGTGCGTTGATGCGTGTCAGGTGTTATATAATCAAGAGATAAAGGCGGATATCGTTCATATTCAGAAGACCAATGCGCAGTTTCGGCAAGAAGCCGATTTGACGGTGATGGTGTTCCCCTTGGTGAAGTTCTCGAGGAAAGCTCCCGAGCAAACCGCTCAGGATATAGGGAATTATCTGAAAAACACGGTGGACTATGTGGAAGATTTCACGGTAGTAAAAGGTTTTTTGAATTTGAAGATAGCGAATAGCTTTTGGATTTCGTTTCTGCAACATCATTTCAGCGATACGCGATTCTGCATTCAAGAAGCGGATAATTCACTTGCGCCCATCATCGTGGAATATTCATCTCCCAACACTAATAAACCCTTGCATTTGGGACATATCCGCAATAATCTCTTGGGCGATTCCATTTCGCGCATCTTGAAAGCCAATGGCAAAAATGTGCTTCAGGTGAACTTGGTGAACGACCGCGGCATTCATATCTGCAAGAGCATGTTAGCTTGGCAGAAATGGGGCAATGGCGAAACCCCTGAGTCGTCGGGGCTGAAAGGCGATAAGTTGGTGGGCAAATATTACGTTTTGTTTGATACGCACTACAAGCAACAAATTGCAGAATTGATTGGGAAGGGGATAGGCGAGGAAGACGCAGCGAAACAAGCCCCGCTGATACAGGAAGCGCAGACGATGTTGGAACGTTGGGAGGCAGGCGACGCTGAGGTTAGGGAACTTTGGAAACGGATGAACTCTTGGGTGTATGCAGGTTTCGATGTCAGTTATGCGAGCATGGGCATTTCGTTCGATAAGATGTATTATGAATCGCTGACCTATCTTTTGGGGAAGGATCTAGTGCACAAAGGGCTTACGGATGACATTTTTTATCATAATGACGACGGGGCTGTATGGGTAGATTTGACGGATGAAGGCTTGGGCGAGAAGTTATTGCTGAGAGCCAACGGCACTTCAGTGTATATGACACAAGATTTGGGTACGGCTTGTACGCGCTATGACGAGTTTCATCCCGAAAGGATGATTTACGTGGTGGGCAACGAGCAGAACTACCATTTCGACGTATTGAAAAAGGTGTTGAAGAAGATGCACTACGCTTGGGCGGATGCTATTCGCCATTTCTCGTATGGGATGGTGGAGCTCCCCGAAGGGAAGATGAAATCGCGGGAAGGCACCGTGGTGGACGCCGATGATTTGATAGCCGAAGTGATAGAAACCGCCCGACAGACCACTATGGAACTCGGAAAGCTCGACAATTTCGATTCGGAGGAAGCGCTGAATCTCTTCCGTATCCTAGGACTCGGCGGCTTGAAGTATTTCATCCTGAAGGTGGATCCTTTGAAGAACATGATGTTCAATCCGAAGGAATCTATTGATTTCACAGGCAACACAGGTCCTTTTATTCAATATACGTATGCGCGCATACAATCCTTATTGCGCAAATCCGACACGGAAATCGGAGCGTTGAACGTATCTTCATCCATAAACATAAATGAAGAAGAGCGCGAACTCCTGCATCTGTGCAGCGATTTCGATCGCATTTTGCATTTGGCGGCAGAGGAGCTGAGTCCGGCACACATCGCCAATTACACCTTCGAATTGGCGAAGCAATACAATCAATTCTATCAGCGTATCACCGTGTTGAAAGAAGAGAATCAGGAGCTTCGTGAGTTTCGGCTTGCCCTGTCGCATTTCACCGCCATCATCATCAAAAATGGAATGAGCCTGCTTGGCATCGAAGTACCGCAACGGATGTAATGACTCGATATCCCGCCAAGGAAAGAAAAAAATCGTTACGTATCGTGAGTAGTATCTGTGATACGTTAAAATAGCATAATATTCTAAGCAATACGCAATATCTATAATGTGTGTGCGTTTTTCAATCCTAATCAATATATTATAAAAATGAAAAAGTTAATTTTATTACTAGTCATCCTCGTCGGCTTCGGCTTGAACGGCATGAGCCAGAATGACACTGTAAGCACAAAATCATCCTGTTGCCATAAAGGATCCTCCTGTTGCAAAAAGGCTTGCTGCATGAAAATCTCCGGCATATCCGTTGATATGGGCTCGTTTAATTATCGAACCATTCATAAAGAAGACAAAGACTTCGATCCTATGAAGGACAACAATGGCAGTTTCAATATGGGACACGGCAATTCGATGATGTATGGCAACAACGGCAACTCTAATTCCCGCAAAGAGTTGACATTCGAAATCGGCTTCAATCCTTATTCAAAGAAATTGGGTGAATATAACAAAAG
Source organism: uncultured bacterium (assembly GCA_903862465.1). Lineage (GTDB taxonomy): Bacteria > Bacteroidota > Bacteroidia > Bacteroidales > CAIWKO01 > CAIWKO01. The sequence goes on from CAIOYH010000209.1 coordinate 15,418, forward strand.
ACAAGAATTCGCCATCGGTTTCTTCTACTCAGGTTCGGATTTGGCGAATGAGAATACCGAAAAATTCAGTTCGACGGTAGGCGACACCTTCTCCTTCCATCAGGTGTTGTATCAAACCGATACGATGGTTCGCTCGCGCAGCGAATATCGCGAATCTGCTAATGTATTGGGTGTAAGCGCTAAGTATTTATTCAAGACTGACCCTGAGAAACGTTTCTCGCTCTTCACCGGCGTAGGTTTGAAGTTAGCTTGCACCATCACATCACGTGTTTACAAGTATGCTTCAGAAGATATGGCTGTGGCTATCAACTATTACAACACCAAACCTAACTTCAGTTTGTTCGATGATGCTACCCACATTGCAGGAGGCGAAACTTGGTATAGAGGGAAATCTGATGCAACGCTGTTCACCAGTGTGTTTGCTCCCTTTGGCGTTAATATGCGTTTGTGTAAGAAGAAAGAAATTTGGAATCAGATGAACATCTTTATGCAAGGCGTTGTTGGTCTCGAATTAGAGTCGCAAATAAAAGGCTCTACGCATCTGAATCCTTTCATGGGTTGCAGTATGGGCTTCAAATTTGACTTCCAATAAAATCTTACAGCGTCCTTTTTTCAATCAATTATTAAGTAATAAAACAAAAGGCTTACCTGAGTTAGGTAAGCCTTTTTTATGTGCGAAATCGTTACGGATATTGCGCACTCAAAGTGTAAATCCATCGTTAGTTAAGCGTACATGTGCCGCCTCCATATTGTGTAGCGAGATTGTCGCAACTTGTTTGGGCGGATTTTTCTGTCACTTTTTCAAAAGAAGTCACTAGGGGAGTGGGGGACGTTGGATAGGTGCACGTGCAAGTGTAATCTTTTTTGCACGATGAGAACGAGCATACTGCTATAAAAGCAATGATAATACATAATCCTGTTGTTTTTTTCATAGTTTACTGTTTAAGTTTTTCCGCATCACTTGGCAGTTCGGCAACGCCCCGTTTATTTGAGTGGGATCTGGACTCCACTGTATCTTGAAAGCGAGAACTTTGCCTTGCGACAAAGCTCTCGTTTGTTGAAGCTAGTTCACCATCAAAACATGCCTTTCGCTCCATTCTCCTGCCCGTTCGGGATGTTGAATATCTATCCAACGACCCCAAAGATACAAGTCAAACCCTGCTACTATGGGGTTAACTTGAACGGAGAAAAGAGCGGCAGTGCTAATTTCTTTTGTTGTACCATCTTCAGGTCCCATGCATTTTGCTTTCACCAAATTCACCAATTCCGGTGGAATTGCGAATTTGCCTTGCACGACTGCAAAGCGCAATTCCAAAGCATTAGCCGTGTCGGGAATATTATGCTTTTTGGTGTCAGTTTTCGTACGAGCACCACCTTTAAACAGTCCGTTTGGACGATTTTCGAGGTCAATAACGCATTCGTCCTTGATGGGAGCCTTAGGAACTGTCGGCTCGTGAGGCAGCCCCGTTTTGCGATTCAGTTTTTTGCGATCGGCGTCTGTCCACTTGCTCGCGGGGATGTCATTATAGATAGCTCTAAGCTTGGTTACCAATGCATTTGAAGCCGTTTTCAATTGGGTGCACAATAGCGAAGGCTTCCTGCCGGGCGTATTATCATATTCATTTTTTATATAACAATAGCTGCCGGGCGTTTCCAAATCGCCGTAAAGCTCTTCAAGTTCCTCAATAGTCCCCGACAAGATGCCAAGGCGCGTTGCATTTAAAACAAGCCAAGCCACAGCCATCAAAAAATAAGCAGCTTTGCCTTGAGTGTCTTTTGGAAAGGTATCATCAGTCATAGTTTTAAGTATTTAAAAGTCAAGAAATTTTATGAATTAATGACAGTAGGAATAGACTGTCGGCTATTTCCCGTTATTAAATAGTTGAAAAATGTTGGACTGCGAATAAAAATCCTAAATTGCTTTTTGAGTATGATAAACTCTCTAAAGGAGAAAGTGAATTTTAGTAAGATGGGAGAAAGAGAATTGGTAAAGATACTAAATATGCGTATCAACAGCATCCACGCTATGATGAAGCGGATTAACTCCCTTATGAAGCGAGTCAACGCTAAGGTGGTGCGAGTTAACGCTCTTGTGACTAGAGTAAACTCTCTCTTGATGAGCGTGAACTTTCTTTTGAATAGGGTAAACTCTCGTGTGGCGAGAGTGAACTCTCTTCTGATTAGAGTAAACTCTAATTGTAATAGCGTAAACTTTATTTTAGTAGAAGATAATTTAAAAATGATATAAACCCATATCATGCAGCTATATACCAACCAGCTCCATTTGGGTCCCGCATAGGTGCTGTTGCGAATATTTTCATGTCTTGACCACGAGGCATACGACTTCTTGTTCCCCTTTTGAAGGAAGATGCTACGAAACCAAATATACCAATTGCCAGATAACATACATGAATTTTGAGACCAGACTGCAACATTACGAAATATTTCAATACGCGCAGCAAAAATTGAAAAATATTTTTTTCGCTTTCGCGGAAGTTGACGCCATCCAACTGAAAAACATTGGGTTACAATCGTAATCTTTTTTGAGACATTCCTACTTATTTTTTTGGAAGATACAAAGTTGTTTGAAGCTGAAAAGCTGAAGGACATTTCATCTTTGAAGAAAGATTTATTGCAAGAAAATAAAACAAATTTGATGCTCGTATTTATATATTTTATACTTTCGTAAAAAAATCCAATCATGACACAAGAAGAAAGCATCCAACTAAAGATAAAAATCATTGAAGCCTGCAAACAACATCAGTTCATCACCATCGCCAACCTTAAGCGCGAAATGGACGAGCATCAGCAAATGGCAAACGACTACGGACCACCCAAAGACCGCTACGACGCCTTTCGCTCCCAGATGCTGCGCCGCCGCGACATCTTCGCCGAACAAATGCAAAAAGCCAACGAAGAACTCATCGTCTTGGACAAAATAAACCCCAAAGAAATCATCACAAAAGTAGAACTCGGAGCCATAGTGCGCACCGACAAACAGACACTTTTCATCGCTACAAGCCTAGGCAAAATCACTGTGGACAACGAAGATTTTTTCTGCATATCGCCCGCCGTGCCCATCTACAAAGCCATGCAGGGCTTAAAAATCGGCGACACTGCCGTGTTCAATAATAATAAAATGCTGATAAAGGATATTTTTTAGGGAAATCACGCGAGGGCGCGGTAAAGAGCGGAGAGAGGGGGATTCGAACCCCCGGTCCGCCTTACGACGGACAACGGTTTTCGAGACCGCCGCATTCAACCGCTCTGCCATCTCTCCTGTTTCAGTTTGCAAAACTACTACTTATCTGCCATATAATCGCTATTAAAATAAAAAAAACTGCACCGAAGTGCAGTTTTTTTTGTCGTACGACTATTATTTTATCTTAAAACGTATGCCTCCGTAAATCGTTCTGCCCGCCGTCGGACCCCATGTCATCGAGGTGTCGAAGTGCGTATGATACGGTAAAAATGGCTCCGTGATGGGGTCTTGTTGCCTAAAGTTCAAGAGGTTTTCCACGCCGAGATATAGGTCTATTTCATGCTTAAAATGTTTTGTAATTTGCGCATTCAATATGGTATAGATAGGGGAGTAGGCATAATCGCGTCTCACGATGCCGGGCATCTTACTTTGGTCGGCAATGCGGGCAGGTCCGTTGACTTGCGCCGTGAAATCGAATTTCCATTTATCAAATCTCGTGGCATAACTCAGCGTCAACAAGCCTTTATATTTCGAAGTGAGGGCGCGTTCCTGCAATTTGCCTTCCGTGGTCTGCTTGGCATCATTAATTCTGAAAGCCGCCAACACCGTGAAGCGTTTCACGGGTTCGAAGGTCAACTGTATCTGATAGCTATTTGAAAATGATTTGCCCGTACTGTCTTTCAAGTTATACACATCAGCAATGGCGGGGTCTCTATCCAAATCCACCACCACTTGATTGAAGAAATCCGTGCGATACAAATCCAAATCAATTTCCGCTTTGCGGTTAAACATCTTGAACTCCTTCACCAAATTCACCCCATAATTGGCTGCCTTTTCCTGCGCCAAAGGTGCTTCAATTTTAATGATTTTCTGACTTGCTAGGATTGACATGTTTTCAGAGATGATATTCGCAGAGCGATATCCGAGTCCGGCTGAGGCGCGTAAGGTCAGGTTTTTTGCAATCTGCAATTTGACATTGGTGCGCGGTGTAACAAACATGCCGTAGCGAGTGCTATAATCGGCTCTCACACCCAAAATGAAGGAGAATATATCCGTATTGGTATAAGTATATTCAAAGAAAGCGCCGCCCACAGCTTCCGAGCGATTGAAGTTATACACCACAGGGTTCAGGTTGGTTTCAGGCGAGAGCGTCACCACGTCGTGCATGGAAACGATGCTACCGGGAGCCAAGGTTTGGTAGATATATGTGAACTGTGTCTGCTTATAGTTTTCAATATAATCATCATACAAGAAACTCGCACCCAAAGAAAACTTATGATCAGTAGTGCCTATTATAGATTGATAAATCAAATTGCCATACACACTCTTTTCGATACCCACATAATTGTTTACCCCGAAATAGCCCTTTTGGTCGTGATAAATCCCCGAAAGAATCAGCCCGACGCTCTTATAAGGCTTGCCTTTAAACATAAAACCGTTCTTCCAGAAAGCTTCAGCGCGGCTAGTCGTCATGCCGAAACCGTAAGGTAAACTCATGTTATTGATTTTCGCAGTGTCGAGCACGAAGCTCTTTTTGTCGTAATCGGTGGTGCCGCCCGTGCGATTTTCATACATATATTTAATACCGAAACGCGACACGAACTTATTGGGATTGATATAGTCCCAACGATTGAACACATTGATAGTATAGAGCTTCGGAATATCCATAAACTTATCCGCTTTCTTCCAATGTATTTGGTTGCCCGAAGCATCGGTGAGCAAGCTCATGTTATCGGTGTTCACCGCATTGATGGTGGTGGAATCTATCTTATTTATCTCACGATTAAACCAATCGCCATGTACCATAATCATCGTACTCAACTTCTCGGTGAGATTGAAGGCAGCATTCACATTGGCTTCCAAGCGTGTTTTTTCATTTCCGTAGATATTCACAAAAAGCTTCTCAGAGTTGGCAGGCTTTTTATACTCTATATTTATTTGTCCTGTGGTTGACTCGTAACCATTGATAACCGATGATGTCCCTTTCGAGATTTGTATGCTTTGCATCCACGAGCCCGGGATGTAGTTCAGTCCGTAAGAAGACGCCAAACCGCGTATCAAAGGAATATTTTCGGTTTGTATCTGACTATAGATACCCGATAAGCCTAGCAATTGTATCTGTTTTGCACCCGTGATAGCATCACTATACGACACGTCCACTGAAGCATTCGTCTCGAAACTCTCCGACAGATTGCAGCAAGCTGCCTTATACAATTCTGTGGTTGTAACGATTTGCGTCTTCCGCGGATCCAAATGCGACATGAAGCTGCCATCCATTTTTTCGTTAATCTCCACTTGCGCTAGCTGCACATTGCTGCGCGTCATCACATGTGTGATTTTGCTTTCGTCTGCAGCGATAGTCAGGGTATCTGTTTTGCAGCCAAGCATACTAAAAATTAAACGTAAGTCGCTTACGCCTTGCAATGATAATTTAAACTTCCCGTCTGCATCAGTCGAAGTGGCATTGGAGGTGCCATACCAATATACCGTCACGCCCGGAACAGGATTTTTTTCATTTTTCTCGTTCATATCATATACCGTACCCGATATATTTTGGGCGAAAGCTGCCACCGTATTCATCATTAGGAATAGTGCAGCGATTATAATTTTGTTTTTCATGGTGTTTGCCTTTTTTAATTTTATTGAAACTAAATTAATTACATAAGGGTTTAATCATGCTTATATACATCATGATATAGTAAACTCTCAAACCATCTGAAAGCTAAATAGCTTTATTTAGGAAGGCAAATCCGTCTTGATATTCTTAATAAAATGTAGCAGTTTGATGCCGAAAAGCTGTAAGGGAGGCGGGCGATATTCCGACAATGCCGAAATGTATTGTACTTCCACCACTGAATAGTTAAACAATGCGAATGAAGGGATATTCAGCACAAGCTTTATCAGATTGTTGTTCGAAAATTGATAATTAAATATGGTAGCTATCTTAGCAAATTTGTTCTCATTCTTGCAGCAGGGCACCTTGCCAACGGCACATACGCCATTTGAGTTGCTCGCAGCAGACATTTCACAACATGAAGTTGTACTGCCAAAGATTTCAGGGAAAAAGGCAACTTTCGTAGTGCCCGCCATGCGGCAGGAGTGCATTTGCATAGAAATACCGCTTGTGCTAATTGCAAAAGCAATTAAACAAATGATGGCTACCGATTTCTTTACAAAGTGCATTTTTTTCTATTTAGGTACAAAGGTACTTATTTGTTTTGATATGGAAGAAATAATTTTTCTTAATTAATCATAAACGCTAATTTCGGAGAATATTTCAGATAAGAGTGGTAAATGGGGTTCGAACTCACGACCCTCAGCTTGGGAAGCTGATGCTCTGCCAACTGAGCTACAACCGCACTACCATAAAACTATAAGTCATACAGATACTTGTTCTTCATCTGTATGAATTCGTCCTGAGATATTACTTGTTTTTGATATAATTTCTCAAGCTTTTCTAGTTTAATTATTTTTAGTTCTATTTCATCCACCTTTTTGTAGAATGCATCGGCGAATTCTGCTTTACCGCGATAGTCATTTAAAATTTCTTTCGCTTCTTCGGTTTTGATTTTAAACTGAAATATTTCATCTGCTTGCTTGGCGAGCTGCTCATTCAAGGATGCGTTGGTGCTTTCCAATTCATTTATGCGTGATTCCAAATTGCTTTTTTCTTGCATAAAGTTATCATCTGAAATGACAACTTTCGGAGCATCTTCAACATTTTTTTTATAGGTATTGAATTCAGCTTCGATGGTTTCAAGGTTTCTTACTTTGTTTTCTAATGCTATTTTGCTTGAAATTAGAGTGCTTTCCGAACTTTTGAGTTGTTTGATTTGTTCGTCAAAGCTTTGTTGTTGTTCGGCTAGGCGCGTGTTGAATCCGTTCACTTGGTTTTGTAATTCTAAGGTTCTTCTTTCGGCGATGGCTTTGTCGTTTATGGCTTTATTCAACAAAGTGTTTTTATCATCCAAATTGCCTTCTGCAGTTGCCAAGGCAGCACTTAATCTCGATTCTATTTCGGCAACTTCTGCTGTTTTGGCTTTGAGTTTCTTGCGTATTTTTCCTTTGCCTGTGAGTCCCACTATCATCAATGTTGTCACTATGAGTAGTAACACCCCTGCACCAATGGCACCATAAAATACAAATGTATTCAGAAATGTATCCAACATCGTCTTTTCTGTGGTGATTTGGTCGAGTTGACTTTGTGATATCGCAACGGTATCCTTTAAGTTCTTTACTTGCGTTAGTTTTGCCTCAAGTTGGTCAATCAAAATATCATCTTTCTCGATGATGCTGTTTGCTTGCTCAAGAAGTGATTGTAGCTTTGCAGCATTCATGGGCTCCCCGGAGGTTCTAGCTAGTGTATATTGCCCGTTTAGGGAATCTCTTTGCATTATCAATGTGCTGTCCATGGCTTGTTGAGCAAAGGATAGCAAGCTTATTAGCGAAAGCGAAACAATTAATGTAAATACCTTTTTCATGATTCTAATTTTTTTTCAAAAATATAAAAAATCACAACACAATTCACATTCTGTGAAAAATATTTTTCTTTTCCTTTGTTTAAGTTGCTCATTTTATGTGTATAATACTATTTAGTCTTTTTCTCAAAATCGGTCAATCAGTCATTTGTATCGGTGAAATACCATCTTTTTCTGTTCTATTCGTTTGTAAATGTTTTTTTCTAATTCACCGTCGCGATTTGGCAATACATATATTTGATTTTTTTTAGAAGGACATTGATATTACTTTTGTATCATTAAATTGACAATGAGTAATTCATTGGTTCTTGTATTGGCTACTGTGAAGTCCCCGATGCAGATTAATTTGGTTGGTGTTAAAAGGCAGGGTTTATGTGTTCCCTGCCTTTTTTTTTCGTACAAATTATCAAAATAAATACGTCTTAATTTGTTCATTAACATTATTTATGATAGGAAGTCAGAAAATGTTGATTATCTTTGCACATTCTAGTTGGTGAAATTTGTATTTTTCGTCGTTGAGATTTGATTTATAAGTTCGCCTAATTCGGTTATCCGAAGTTATAAATTTAATTAATTGTTGATGAAAATTTTACTTGTTGCTCCTTGTCCGCCCCGCGAACAACGTCCTAAATCCATGGACATTCCCCAATTAACTTTATCGCTTATTGCGGGTATGACACCCGAAGAACACGAAGTGGAAATCTGCGAAGAAGTCTATGGTGATGTTATTAATTTGGAAGGCGATTATGATGTGATTGGCATTTCCATTATGACACAAACTTGTCTGCGCGGTTACGAAATTGCCAATGAATTTAAGAAACGCGACAAAATTGTTGTTTTCGGTGGCATACATGCCACTTGTCGTCCTCAGGAAGCTTTGCTTTATGGCGATGCTGTTGTTATAGGCGAGGCTGAAGGCGGATTGTGGGAAAGCGTTTTGACAGATATTAAGAATAATAAACTTCGCGAATTCTATAAGTTGGATGCTCTGCCTGATTTGCAAAATCAAACCAAGCCACGTAAAGAACTTATTCGTTGTCATTCGGGTAAATTTGCTATTGCGCCAATCGAAACAACCCGTGGATGTCCTTACAATTGCGATTTCTGCACTGTTTCACGTTTCTTCGGAACAAAACAACGTCATAAAAAAATTCACGACATCATAGAGGAAGCGGAATCGTGTCCACAGAAATATTTGTTCTTTTTGGATGATAATATCACCGGTGATAAGAAATTTGCTAAAGAACTTTTCCGTGAATTGATTCCATTAAAAAAAACATGGGTAGGGCAGGCGTCCATCAATTTGTCGAACGATGCCGAAACTATGCGTTTGGCTAAGAAATCCGGTTGTGGTGCTTTGTTGGTTGGTTTTGAATCTATGACTGAGGGTGGTTTGAATCATTATCGAAAATCGTTGAAGACTATTGATGAAAATGTGGCTGCCGTGAAACGTCTGCGTGATAATGGTATCCTGACGATGGCTTCCTTGATTTTTGGTTTGGATAGTGATGATGAGGATACGTTCAAATATGGACATGAATTTTTGACACGTTCAAAGGCTGCCTTCTTTCAATCCTGCGTTGCTACGCCTTATCCGGGAACGCCTGTGTTCGACAAACTATTGTCGGAAGGCAGAATCCTCACTGACGATTGGAGCAAGTTTGATACGACCAAAGTGAACATACAACCGCTGAATTTTAGTCCCGAACGTTTGTTGGAAGGCTGCAACGATATTCAAGATTCAATTTATAGCAACAGCTCTATCATGAAAAGGGCATTCCCCAATATGAAAATAGGCTTCAGTGCTTCGCTGCTGTATTTAACATTGAACAAAGGCTATCAAACTCGTTTAAAAGCTAAGAAGATGTTTGGCGTGAATCGTAATGAAGAAGGCGTGCCTGTTGATTTCGATACCACCAAATATGTTATGCCTTATAAGAAACGAGTGGCTAAACCTGTAATGGAAAAAGAATTTGTGTGTGTTTAAGGGATTTTTCTTTTTGATTTGAACAAAGATATAAACCTAAGCTTTTTGCATGCTTAAAAACCTATCCTTTCCGTTTATATCTTTCATAATGCAAATTTCGGAAAAATTATTTTTCTGACCAAGAGAAAATAAATCATTGCCGAAATTTTCATTTATTTCGAAATACAATTTACAGGCAATCCCATTGTATCTCGCGAAGTGCATAATGGCTTCATAAAACAGCAACGGGTTTTCATCAGTGACGAAAAGGGCAGTGGAAGGCTCATAATTCAATACGTTGGGCTGCATAAATTGTTTCTCCGATTCCATTACGTAAGGCGGATTGCTCACAATCAAATTAAAATCGCCCAACCAAAGCCATTGCGACTCATCCAATATATCACATTGTTCCAATAAGACGGGTGCGCCCAATTTTTTTGAATTACGGTCTGCCAACAACAATGCATCTACGGAAATGTCGATAGCATCAACTAGCGCATAAGGCATATGTTTCTTTAAAGCTATAGCAATACATCCGCTTCCCGTTCCAATATCCAAAATACGCAATCCCGAACGGTGTTGATTTTGATTGATAATCATCGCCACCAATTCTTCGGTCTCGGGGCGCGGAATCAATACATGCTCATTCACCTTGAATTCTAAATCATAAAAAATAGTTTTACCTATTATATATTGTATCGGGCGATGTTTCTCTAATTCTTTCACGGCATCATACACCAACAACAACTCCGATTCGTTTATCGTGCTGCGCATATTTGCCAACACTTGCGCCTTGCTCATAGCGCAGTACGCTTCGAACAACATAAACGTAAACGATTGTATCTCCTCAGCGGGATACAAACCCTCCAATCGCTTCTTTATATACTCCCTGATATCTGATGTTTTGTTTGAGGAAATCTTCATTTGTGATTTTAGATTTTAGATTTTAGAATTTTGAATTTTGTTTTTGGTATTTGGTATTTGGATCTTGGTATTTGGATCTTAAAGCTTTGTCTATTCCACAAACAACACCAAGCCCTTCAAATATTCCCCCTCAGGATGAAAAGCACTGACAGGATGATCGGCAGGTTGGGACAGTTGGGCAATGATACGCACATTGCGTTCGCTTTGAATGGCTGCGGCTATCACTGTGGAACGAAATAGACTGCTTTCCACCACCTGCGAACACGAAAAGGTGAAGATGAATCCCGATTTGTTTATCTTTCGAATCGCCATTTCGTTCAGGCGTTTGTAGCCTTGCATGGCTTTGTGTTTTGTTTTTATATGTTTGGCATACGCGGGCGGATCTAAAATAATCACATCGTAGGTTTCTTCCGTATGTTTCATAAACTCCACCACATCCGACTTAAAAGATTCGTGGTTTTTGTCGGCGTAGCCATTTATCGCTATGTTTTGTTCGGTCAACGCTATCGCCTTGGCAGAGGAATCCACCGAATGAACCAAACTTGCTCCTGCTTTCAAAGCATAGACGGAGAATCCCCCTGTGTAAGAAAACGTATTCAACACTTTCTTCTCATGGCAATATTGCATCAGGAGTTTCCGATTTTCGCGTTGGTCAATAAAGAAGCCTGTCTTTTGTCCCTGTTCCCAATCCACATAAAACTTGCAGGAGTTTTCGCTCACCAAATTCTCCGACGTGCCCCCATACAGATATTCATCTTGAACCAAATCGCCAAACTTGGTTGGCAAGGTTTCTTTGCTCTTGATGAACACGGATTGCAACTTGTAGCCATAAAGCTCTTTGAGGGCTGCCGTAATGTTATCGCGCAGCAAATACATCCCATACGAATGACATTGAATGACGGCAGTGCCATTATAAAAATCAATGATTAAGCCCGGCATTTCATCTCCTTCGCCAAACACCAAACGATATACATTGGTGTTCGGACTCGAACACAAGCCTAAGGCTTCGCGAAACTGCAATGCCCGTTCCAACTTCTGTTTCCAAAAATCCGTATCGGGAATCACCTGCTCGAACGAAAAGATGCGCACCGCAATTGAGCCATCATTATAATGTCCCATGCCGAGAAACTCATTGCGACTCGAGAAAATCTCCACGATGCTTCCTTCTTCGGGATGTCCTTCAATTTGTTGAATGGCGCCCGAAAACAACCATTGATGACGTCTTCGTAAGGCTTCGTCTTTGCCGTGTTTCAGTGTGATTTTTGGATATTCTTTCATGTTTGTTTTTGTTTGTTAAATATAAAACGATAGGGTAGTAGTGCATCTTCGGCAGCATAAGCCACTCCGATGCGGGTGGTGATAGTAATTTCTTCTTTGTTGGGCACTATGCCTTTATCTTCGAGCCAAATTTCCTTGCCCATCAAACTCAAGCCCGAATGAGAATAATGTATGCCCAAAGCCTTCGCCACTTTGCCCGGTCCTATGCCGAAATCTTTCGTGAGCTGCTGCTTCGATGTTCTTTGGAGCATTAGTTCGATGCCTTCCATAGGTTCGATGGCGCGTATCAAAACCGCATGTGGCACATCTTTCTGATGCGTCACCACATTAAACAACGAGTGCATGCCATAACACAGATACACATACGCCGTGCCACCTTCAGCATACATCACCTCGGTGCGTTGCGTGCGACGATTGTTGTAGGCATGAGAGGCTTTGTCCACCACGCCTGCATAAGCTTCCGTTTCCGTAATCATACCGCCCGTAAGCATCCCGGCGAAATATGTAAACACATATTTGCCCAACAATTCTTTCGCAATTTGAACCACATCGGCACGCTGATAAAAGGCTTTTTCGATTTTTGTCAAAACTTTTTTATGCAAAAATAATAAATTGATTTAGTGTAATTTTATTATTTTTGCATTATTCACTCTTTTTATAAAAAACAGCATCATGGATAAAAGAAATATTAAAAAGCAAGCGCCTGTTAAATCGACAGTTGCATCGAAACAAACGCATGCAAACGCCGCTATGTTAAAAACAGAAAATAAAAACTCTATGCCTGTCATTTTGTTTTTCGTCATGTTGGCGATTTCCTATTTTGTGTTCATCAACAATTTTTATAACATCAAAGAACTGACCAACCCCTATATACAATCTCGTGCGCAAGGCATTATCAGCTTACAGCTTTTGATTTATACGGTGATTTACGGATTGTTTGGCTATTTTGCCTTTCGATTTATCAGCGGAAAATCGGACACAAAACTAACCACCATACTCACCATTGTGGGTTTTGCCGCCATTTTGATTTTGCATTATATCGCTTTCAACAAAGCTTTTGAAGATGTGGACGACAACGCCTCCTACATGATAGCCGCCAAATCTTTGGTGGACAAACATGCGCCCTATTATCTCTACATGCCCATAATGAAACCCGACACCGAAGGCGCCATCGGTTTGCCGCTCATGTTGATTCCGTTTTATGTGATATGGGGCATGAATTATGTGCCTATGGAAATCATGATTTATTTCACTTTAGTGGGCGCCGTTATTATGAGTTTCTTGGTGTTTCGCAAAATGGAAGGCAGTATTTTTGCCGTCATCATCACGCTTTTGTTTGCCACGCATCCTTATATTGTTTCGTTTTCGAGCATCATCATGACCGAAATACCCTTTATCTTTTGGTCGCTGTTGGCGATATTCCTGTGTTTGAAGTTTGAAGAAACGCCCAAGGTGAATTATGTCCTGTTGGTGGCTGCCGTTTTAGCTATCATCATGACCTATCTCACCCGTGCCATCGGAGCCGGTTTTGTGGCAGCGGTGATACTGTATTTTCTCATCAAATCCAATTTCTGGAAAGATATAAAAACAAAGAAGATGGCAGCTTTGAAAGATATCGCCGTCCTGAAGTTCCTGCTTATTTCGGGCTTGTTGATAGGGGGCATGTTGATTTATCAGCTATGGGCACGCTCCTTGGGCGGCAGTTCGCAAGCCGATGCTTTAGCAAAGATGAGTCTCTCTACTCAGTTTAGCAAGAATATGGGTTTGGTGTGGGATGTCTTCTCTCAAAACATCTTCTGCGGCAAACTAGCGCGCTACGGTGCCGACAGCAAACAGGTGTATCTCGAACCCGTGAGCATCCTATGGGTCATCATCTTTTTCATCACCATGGCGGGCATGGTCATCAGCATCTTCAAAAAACAATTGGTAGGTTTCTATTTCATCTTGGTGATGTTGGTGCTGTTGATAGGCAACTCTGCCCCGCAACAACTGACCGTTTCGCGCTATTTAATTGTGTTCACGCCTTTCATGATTTATTTCTTATATTTAGGTGTGATGGGCTTGATAGCCTTGGTGGATAAGAAAAAACAAATTGCCAAAGCGTTGGGCATCGTGGTGCTGTGTTTCTTGTTGGGCAATTCCTTTGTGGGCGATGCGTTCGATGTGCAGCGTTCCACGCAGGAAACCTTGTATGCGCCGCCCTACAAAGCATTTTTGGATTGCGCCGTGTGGGCTAAAACCAACCTGCCCAAAGATGCCATCGTAGCTAGCCGCAAAGAACGGATTTTCTATATCTTTAGCGATGGAATGCGCGGCTACAAACATGTGCCTTCCAACGAAATAAGCCGTTTGCAGGAAAAAATGGAGAAAGCTACCTCTGCCGAAGAACAAAACAAATTGATGACCGATTGGGAACAAAGCAAACTCGACCAAATTCAACAAAACAACACGGCTTATATCATTGTTGACACCTTTTCGGCAACCCAACAACTCATGGGTCCCATCCTCGAAAAGAACCCCGACAAATTCAAACTGATAAAGACCATAGGCGACGAACAAACAGGTCCTTGCTACGTGTTTCAGGTGGTGAAATGGTGGAAGTAGGCGGGGGGGGAGACCTTAAGACCCAAGCTCCAAATTCCAAATACCAAATACCAAGGGGCGGCGGGTTAATTTTCTATCTTTGGGAAGCAGTCGTGTAGTTTTTTCTTCTTTTTTTTTCTTGGAGCTTGGAATTTGGAGCTTGGGATTTGGAATTTCGACACCTCTGTGTATCTCTGTAGCTCGGTGTATCTCTGTGTAACTTAAAAACCACGGAGACACTAAGAGCACTAAGGTACACTAAGAAATTCCCACAATAGAGTAATTGTTATAATATTCTGATTAATAATATATTAATACAAACATAACTGTTTAAAAGTCATCCGAAATCAATTCTTCCTCGAAATAAATTATTTTTCCTCCGAAATAAATTAATTTCTCTCCAATATTAATTTATTCCTCTCCGAAATAAATTAATTTCCCCCCAATATTAATTAATTCCTCCCCGAAATAAATTAATTTCTCCCCAATATTAATTAATTCCTCCCCGAAATAAATTAATTTTTCTTCGAAATAAATTAATTTTTCTCCGAAATAAATAAATTCCTCCCCGAAATTAGTTTATTATTCGCCGTTATATATTTTGAAATCAGGACATACTTTCGGCGTGTTTTATTTAACAATATAAGGAGATTCAAAATTCAAATAATATATACCAAAATGCGACTATTTTTAGATGCAATAATTCAAAATATTACTATTTTAGTATAGGATAATTCTTTTTTTAATTATTTTTATCAGTCATTTATAAAAAATAATCAACTTGTAAACCACTCTTTATCTATACTATATAATTTATTTATCACCATTGTTAATAACTTTTATCGTACAAATGTTATATAGTTTAAATTTTAGTATTACTTTTGTAAAATAAATTTAGTAATAACCATTAATTGTATAGATATGAAATTTAATGTAAGATTAGGATTTGGTGTCATCAATAATGAAAATGCTGTTATAATTGGCAATCGCTATGCCGCAGGGATTGACGATAACGCATATTTTCCGGGTGTTGACATCCAAGCGCAGGGAGTAAAGGTTGGAGTAAGCTCCGGCAAGCTTCTAACGGCATTAGAAAAGCCAAAATCACCCACCAGAACCAGTGATATTGCTGCAGCCCGAGTTGTTTGGGAAACAGATGTGACTGCTTTGACAGGCATGGTTGAATTGGTTGTTTTGAACACAATAGCTTCTGACGAAGCGAAAATAGCCATGATTCAAAGTGCTAACATGGAAGTTGCAGGACATGGCAGTGGAAAAAAGCATGTTTTTTCTGCTAACAGAGGTGAAAATTCGGGTGAAGTTGTTTTTGATGCCGAAGGTGACGAAGCTGTTGCTCATCTTTACACTTGGTCGGCAGATTTGGACAACTTTACCAACAAAGCCGACCCATGGACAAGCTCGGGTGCCAAAACAACCGCAACAGGCGTGCCCAAAGCAAGACTTGCCTTTTTTCATAAAGGAATCTACACCAAAAAAAGAGTGGATTGGCAAGGACCTATCTTTTTAACGGTGTTGTAAAAAAATACAGAGATGTCTTTAAAACAGGAATGCAGCGATTAGGGTGTGTTCCTGTTTTTTTTTGTAATTAATGTTGGGGAGGGGATAATTGTTTATCTTTGTAAAAAAAATGATGGAAACAAGCTGAAGCGGCAATTAGCTACGAAAATATTAGACTGATCGCAGCCAAGGCTAAATGAGAAACACAATTATTATTGATATTCTTAATAAAATATGATTATACTAGATTATTTATTTTATCGCTTGTATGCTTTTTGTCTTAAAATAAAAATCACGTCTCCTGCCTTTTCGGCAATAATATTTTTTGCAGCTTTAATAGCCTTAAACGTTGAAGGAATAAAACTTTTAATATACCCTACAGCATCAGAAAATTATAATGTTATTCGTTATTATTATTTTTTTATAATAGCTGTGCTTTATTTTATTTATATTTTTAAGGATAGATATGTAAAGATTTCTGAAAAATACAAAAATGAAAGCAGTTTGCAAAAGAAACTAGGTTACTCAATTATTATTATTTATTTTTTACTTTCTCAAGTATTACTTTTTTTTACCCGTTATTCTTAGATTCCTATGCAACTTTAACTTTTGAAAATGATGAAAAGTAAAATATTATTTATCTGTTTATTTGTGTTTTGCATCTTAATTTCAGCCATACCAAGCGTTGCACAAAAAAGTCATAACAATGATTGTATTATAGTAAAAATAAAGCCATCAAAAAAGGTTTTCTTTAAAAATGATTATGCTTTTTTCGTATTGCGATTTCGAAATATTTCCGATTCGATTATTAATATACCATGGAAGCCTGAAATTGATTCTACTGAAATTTCATGTGATGAAAAACAAACTCATTACTCTATTGACATTTTAGTAAATTTGCTTAAAATGGATTCAAATAATATCTATCAACCTTATTATTGGAGCATTGATATTGATTATTTAGGACCAATAAGTATTAATATAGATTCGGATAGTGTTATTATTCCACAAAAGACGGTTGAGGACGCTAAGATGCCAAAAAATATTTCATTAAATAAAAATGAAACAGTTAATTTAGTTATCAATCTTTTTCCTTATTTGATAGATATGGAATCAGGAGCTTACAAAGGACGAGTATGTTTTATTGCAAGTAAATATAATAATTGCAAAGATATATATTCAAATTGGGTAAAATTCAAGATAATGAACTAATAAAAAGTTATTCCTGTTCAGCGGTAAGCTCTGCCTCCTTCGTCAATATCAAAAAAGGCTCTGCCTTTTAATAAGATATTCTACACAGCACTATTAAAAAAACCTTAGTAGAAATGGATGACATAAGCCCACAACAACCTTATTAGCTTATTGATTTTATTGAAAAATGTTGAGAATAAAATAAGGTTATAAGGTTGGTTTTTTTTGTAGTTAGCTCTTCTACTAAGGTAAAAAAAACAGGAAATAAGGTTCTTTTTGCGTTGATTGAATAAAACCACAAACCTAAAATCTCAAATCTCAAATCAAAAATCCTCTACTTCGCCCGAAACAACCCATACTTCACTATACAAACCAAAGCCCGCACCCCATCTTTCCAACCTATCTTCTTGCCTTCGTCCACCCCGCGTGCAAAGTAGGAGATACTCACTTCATAGATTTTTATCTTCGGCACACGCGCTACTTTTATGGTTACTTCGGGCTCAAAACCAAAACGTTTCTCCGTCAGGTGTATATTTTTGATGATATCTGCTTTGAACAATTTGTAGCAGGTTTCCATATCGGTCAGCGTGAGATTGATAAACAAATTGGTACACCATGTCAGCACCTTATTAGCTCTTAGGTTGCGTTTCTTCAACACGCGATGCACGCTGCCGCCCGCAAAGCGCGAACCAAACACCACATCGGCAAAACCTTCCACCATAGGTTTCAACAAAATGTTGAACTCCGTCGGGTCACATTCCAAATCCGCATCTTGTATGATGATATAATCGCCTGTTGCTTTCTCTATGCCTTTGTGAATGGCGGCGCCTTTGCCTTGGTTCACTTCTTGTTTCACATACTGTATGTTGGCTTCGGGATGCGCCTTCAGGTAAGAGAGTATTTGTTGTTCGGTGGAGTCTTTCGAGCAATCGTTCACCACGATAAGTTCCTTCTCAATCCCTCCAATCAGATTCACACTTAAAACTTTATCCAACACATTGCAAATTGTTTTTTCCTCATTATAAGCAGGAATTAAAACCGACAGCTTCTTCATGAAATGCTAATTTATTTTGTTTTTTAAATCTGTAAACTTTTTCTTTTTCCGTAGATAATAATCCGTAACGATATTGCCTTGATACACATGACTGACATCATGCTGTTGCAACATCTTACGTTTTCTTTTGATGGCATGATGATGTCGGTAAAAGGAAAAATGTGCCCGCGTAACCGCCACAAAATCGCTGAAACCTCCTTCAAATAGAAACTTCACCGCCGCAACACCATCCAACAACAAGCGAGTAGCAAAAACGCGAACCACTCTTTCTTTTGGAAGATTCTTATACAACAGCGTGAAGTTGTTCCTGAAATTCAGATAGGTCTTCCGCGCAGAACTCTTCGGTAAAGTGCCCCCGCCAATATGATACACCACCGCATCGGGGCAATACATAATCTTATAGCCCGAGTTCTTCAGTCGCCAACAGTAATCAATTTCTTCCATGTGCGCAAAGAAATCCTCGTCCAAACCTCCAAATTGATGATACAACTCAGCCCGAACAAACATGCAAGCACCCGTAGCCCAAAAGATTTCTGCCACATCATCATATTGCCCATGGTCTTCTTCCAAAGACATAAACAAACGCCCTCGGCAAAACGGATAACCATATTTGTCAATAAAGCCTCCTGCTGCACCTGCATATTCAAACTTCTCTTTTTCGTAAAACGAACGTATCTTCGGTTGACAGGCTGCAATCGTCGCATCGCTATCCATCAAACGAATCACAGGCTCTATCCAATGATCCGTCACTTCAATATCCGAATTCAATAATACATAATATTCGGCATCCACCTGCTTCAGCGCATCATTATATCCTTTAGCGAAGCCGCCATTGCTCTCATTTTGAATGATACGAACCTCAGGGAAATGTGTTTGCAGAAACTCAACCGAGTCATCAGCGGATGCATTATCGGCAACAATAATATCAGCAACATCTTTGCTGTGGCGTATCACCACAGGCAAAAACTGCTTCAGGAATTCTTTACCATTCCAATTTAATATAACGATTGCGACTTTCAAGTGGGCAAATTTATACTATTTTTCGGAAAGTAAGAAGGTTTTTGACGAAAACTATCAAATTATTTTTCTTTTAAAAGATGAAAGAATCACTATTTACTTAGGATTTTTGAAGAGTTCGTCACTCTTTCTGCCAAAATGTTCTCTGACGCCATCATTGTCTATATCATTGGTAACATTGTTTCGTCCATAGATTTTTTGCTGCCATTTGTAGTCGTTCACTTCGCCTATGGCATCTGAATGTATCAGTGTGAAATCGTTGGAGGCTAAATCCATATCGCAGAACACAAATTTCTTGTTCTTTTGATTTTTGCAAGTGTAATAATGCCATATTTCGTAAGGAAAGGCACTCGGCTCGAAATATTGTTTTGCAATCGAGTTGGGTTCGCCATATTCCAAATACACGCGTCCACGGTCTGTTTCATATCCTTTCTTGATGCTAGTGCTAAATTCACCGTTCACCTTTTTTACTTCTATCAAATATGTTGCCCAAGCGCCACCGGGGTTTTCTGCATTACGCGTTTGCCAAAACGACAAGAAATACTTCTGCATGGAACTCAATTCCTTTCTATTGACTTGATTCTTGGCAAAGATGCGTTCGTTTTCGCTCGAAATAGGGTAGAGGCAACGGATATATTCTGCCAAAGTATCTTTGTTGGCGTACATCTCCACAAAAGAATGTTCGGTCACCACATTTTCGATAGTAGTCATCGGCGCCTGAACTTTGCTATTGTCGCGTTCAAAATAAAACTTCTGAACCGACACTTGTTTGTTCATCTTGTCGCGCACCTCAATCACCAAATTATAATTTCCCGTAGGCAATGCCGACAAATCAAACTCATTGAAAACAACATTCACAGGCTTGGCAGTCTCTTTCTTCACTTTTACAAAGGGATCAACCAACTTTCCGTTTTCAAATATTTCAATATAAGAACTCAATAAGTACTTTTCTTCAACCCCAAACGCCTTGTCCGCATTGTAAACTTCAGCATAATAAGTCATTTTGTTCACCTTGTCGGGATAATAATACAAGATGTAAGGCACCAAATCATAACCGCTTTTGGATAGTATGTTTACCGTTTCTGTTTTCTTAAACGATTCTACCACTTCGATGCCTGAGATGCCAATTTTTGCGACAGGATACGAAATGTCAATGGTTTCATTGCCTTTGAACGGAATGGAGGTGGAGTTTTTGTCGGCAATAATGATTTCAACATCATACGTGCCATTCGGTAAGATGAAACGCTGTTGGTCAATAAAATTAAAGTTCACCGCGTTGGTGTCTTCCACTTCGGGACTCAACAAATTGTATTTCTTGAAATCTTTAATCACCGAATCCTGACGGAAGATAAGCGTAACTTCGATGGTTGACTGAAACTTATCACTAGTGTTTTTCATGAAGTGAACACTTCTGCCCACAACAGTCAGATAAGTTTCGATGTAGGGACCATCCGTAGGGGAATAAAAGGTAGCATACGACATAAATGCTTGCATCCGCTTTGCATAAGAGCTAAAGCTGATTGTTGAAAGAAGCATGAGGCTGATAATGAATACATTTTTTTTCATGGCAATAGATTTTAAAGAATATACAAAGATAGTAGTATTTTTTTATTTTCCGTAAATAATTTATGATGAATCAGTTTACGGCAGCATTTGGCAAGTTAACGGTAAGAAAATGAAAAAAATATTTGCAGAATAAAAAAAAATAGTACTTTTGCAGCGGAGAGATGGCAGAGCGGTCGATTGCGGCGGTCTTGAAAACCGTTGAGGGTAACACCTCCGGGGGTTCGAATCCCCCTTTCTCCGCTGATTATCAATGCAAAATAAAGCAAACCACTGTAAACACATGATTTATAGTGGTTTTTTTTATTCCTAAAATGCAGATAAAAGCAAAATAATGCACATTTACGGTGCCCAATTCGGTGGACTAAAATTATAACTACACAAGTCCACCGATTATGTAAATTATGTACTGTTTTGCAGTGTTTTGCGTGCCCTTGTTTTGTTTAAGTTGAGTACCTTTGCGACTATTATAAACTTAAATTATTTAAACATGAAACATACAACATTCAGTGTTCTGTTATTTATTAAACGGACGAAAACATTAAGAAATTACCCACAACCATCTTCAAACATTTTTCACCCCATCCCTCCCCAACAAACAAAACTTTCCTACCTTTGCGCCTCATATTAGCTTATATAAATCAATTACGTGTTCTAACACCTATTTTATGACGTTTCGTTTATCATCTTTCGTGCTCGCTGTGTGCTTTTTTGTGGTTAGTTCTGCATTTTGCCAAATTAATATACCCCTGTTGGGAAGCCATAAAATTATTGGTGGATATACACGGGAGACTGAAGGAGAAATTATTTCGTACTTTTCGTCGTGCCCCAATTTTGCAACAGATGCGTTGCTCACCCGCTGCAATGATGGCAAGAAGAATATAAGTTGGCAAACAGAGGGGGTATCAGAACAAACCGACCATGGGTTCTACTACTTTTATTGGTTATCGGGTCATTCGAGTGGCACAAGTGGAGCCGACAGAGCTTTCGATGTTATGATTAATGGCGAAAAATACCTTACGTTTACCACTCCTGCCAAAAAGTCGCCACCCTTTACATGGAAATTTACCGGAAAAGATTCTGTTGCCGTGGTGTTCGAAGCTACAAATAAAGATATCCATAATGATGTGTTTGGCAATATGTATCTGCGTGTTCCTGAAAAGTTAATCACCAAAGGCAAACCCCTTAACCTAAGCATCACCGGGCATGCCGAAAAAAGCAACGATTGGTTTATGGTGTTCCGCTATGCGTTCACCGAAAAAGCACGGTGCATCCCCGCCCCCTTGTTGATTAACACAGAAAAGGGGATTAAACAAATTCTCCAAGTTTACCTAGACCATATTGACCCGAATACGAAAGAAATTAATATCAACGTGAATGCTATCGTCCAAAAGGCGCCAATTCAAACGGGGTTTAACTATATTGAAATCCCCATCGACACCGTATCCAAACCAACCCAACTCACCATAAGCCTGCAAAGCGGAGAAGCAATATTCAAACAAATTAAACTGATGCAGCAGCCTGTTCATTACAGAGAAGTGGATATCATTCATCATAGTCATAATGATATAGGATATTCCCACGTACAGGAGCAAGTGATGAGTATTCAGCAACAAAACATTCTAGATGCCCTCGAACAGATAGACAAAACTGCTTCATACCCTCAAGCAAGCCGATTTAAATGGAATATTGAATGCCTTTGGCCTCTTGAATATTTTATGAAACATGCCGTCGAAAAAGACAAAAAGCGCTTCACAGAAGCAGTCCTAAACAAAGATATAGCCCTTTCAGGCTTTTATGTAGGTGTGATGATGGGCCTTTGTTCTGCTAAAGAACTCGAATGGATTATGGAATATGCCAACAATTTGAAAAAGACCTACCCTTTCCCAATACAAACTGCTATGCTTTCTGATATTCCGGGCATGAGCTGGAGCATCACCGATGCGATGGTAAAAAGCAATCTCCACTATTTATCCAACGGTCCCAACTATTCTGAAACCCTTCCCGACAGAGGCGATAGAATTGGAGCCACCATTCGCGAATTAGGCGACAAACCCTTCTACTGGAAAACCACCGACAACAAAAACAAAATCCTCGTGTGGACTGTAGGTCGGGGCTACAACCTCTTCCACCAAATACCTGCTGAAAATATAGCAGACAAAATCAAGGAGAAATTAGTTGCTTACCTGATGGAGTTAGACACCACCCATTACCCCTATGATATGGTGCAATTGCGCTATACCATCAAATCCGATAATGGTCCAGTGGATAAGAATCTAAGCGATTTTGTGCAGAATTGGAACGCCACCTATTACTCCCCTAAGCTTGTTATTTCAGGCGTTGACGACATGATGCAACGGTTTGAAAAGAAATATGGTGGTGTGCTCCCCACCTATTTCGGTGATTTCACTCCCTATTGGGAGGATGGGGCTTATTCCACTGCTGCCGAAGAGGCTGAAACGCGCATGCTGAGCAACCACATCAGCCAGTTAGAGCAGCTAGCCGAAATCAATAAAGATAAGTCCGTCAATCCTCAATGGTTCTACGAAGCTCACAAAAACATCATCATGTTTAACGAACACACCTGGGGCGCCTGGAACAGCATTTCTTCCCCCGACGATGATTTCACCGTTAGTCAGTGGGCTTATAAAAAAGCCTTCATTGATTCTGCTAAAATGTATTTGGCAAAAATTGAATCTGTTTTGCTTCCAACAAACTTGAATAAAGATGAACTTGTGGTTTATAATAGCTTGGCTTACGTTCGTACTGTTTATGTGGAAACAAGCCTCCCCATAAATCAAAAAGGGAATATATTGATTGATGAAAAAGGACAGAGGTTCTTCTTTCAAAAGCTTAACAACGGAAACATCTGTTTTATTGCAAAAGATATCCCTGCACAAGGTGCTAAAACCTATCGTCTGGCAATATCAGATTCCATCCCAAATTATAAAGAGCCCTTAAACACCTTAATTGCTGACCCTATCACTGGCGCACTCAGCACCTATCTTTATGATGGCAAACAATGTGTTGACACAACTAAGTTCTCAGGCTTAAATCAGGCTATTTATATCAAAGGATTATATCCCACAGTTCAAAGCCACTCTCACGCAAATAAAATCTCTTTACTAGAAGATGGACCCATAAAAAAGACCCTACGAATTGATTGCAGCCTCGATGGAACAAACAATCTTTCCTATTATTACACCGTGTTTTGCGATTTGACCTATGTGCAATTAACCACCCTGATAGATAAAAAACCCATACGCGACAAAGAGTCCCTGCATATTGCCTTTCCTTTTAACATGAATTATCCTGTGAATCGCATAGGCATTTCCGACACCTTTTATATCCTAGGCAAAGGTCAGATACCCGGCGCTAACCATGATTTCTATTCCGTGCAACGATGGATTGATGTCAGCAATTCCGATTACGGCATTACCTTAAGCTCACCTCAAGCTGCCTTATTTGAAATCGGCAGCCTAACCGATGAGCGACCTTTAAACAATTCCGTTAAAGCATGGAAACCGCAAGCCACTCCCTCCGCCACACTATTTTTATACGCATTAAACAATTATTGGAACACAAACTTTAAAGCAGACCAAAGCGGAGAGATTCGCTTCGATTGCTATCTGCAGTTTCATCATCAATTTGATATCAACAATGCAAAACACTTTGGTGAAGAAATGACCAACCCACCCATTGTTTGGTGGCGATAGCACTATTTATTCCACCACCCGTATCATCTCCCGCAACCGAATATCTTTACACGAAGCCCCAATCATGATCCGGAAATCCCCCGCCTCAACAAGCTTTTTCATATCTATGTTCAACATAGAAAGCATTTCAGGCGTAATCATAAAACTCATTTCGCGGCTTTCCCCTGCTTTCAAATGTATTCTTTGAAACCCCTTTAACTCCGTGATTGGTCGCGCCACTGATGCCAGTTCATCATGAATATATAATTGAACCACTTCATCGCCTTCCGTTTTTCCGATGTTGGTTACCGTACATTTTACCAATGTAGAATCCCCCGCTGCGAAACGCTTCTTTTCGATTTCCAATCCCGAATACGCAAAGCTCGTATAACTCAAACCATAACCAAATGGAAACAACGGCTGCCCCGTCATATCATCATAATCGTCGCCCCGCCCCGTAGGTTTATGATTGTACACCAACGGCAATTGTCCTTCCGACACAGGAAACGTAATTGGCAACCGCCCAGCCGGATTATAATCCCCAAACAAAACTTTCGCCACAGCATCCCCACCTTCCTCTCCGGGATACCACACATCCAACACAGCAGGAATTTTCGCCAACCAATTGTTCATCGTTATCGCGCTGCCTCCAACTAACACCACTACAACAGGCTTGCCACTCAGCGCTATCCTACTGATAAGCTCCTCCTGCCGCCCGGGCAACACCAACATAGCTCTATCGCGAAACTCACCTTCTTCAATGCCTGCTACCACTATGGTCACGTCGCTACTCTTAGCAATCGCAACAGCTTTCTCAATTTCAACCTCCTCACTATCTTCTATCCCATAATTCCAAACCAGATTAAACCGTGCATTCCCCGTAGGCTCATAATATTCTACCCGAAGGCTGTATTCCTTATCCTTTTCAAAAGTATAATCCCTCACTATCGTCTGTTTCCCCACCTTTTTCCAATCATCTATCAGCAAACTATCGTTCACGTAAAGCCTATAGCCATCATTCCCATCTATCCCAATCTTAAACCTCCCCGATTCCGGAACTTTCAGTTTTCCCGTCCATCTAACCGAATAGAAATCATACGTCAGTTTATCGGGGTCAGGCGAATACAGCGTCCATTGAAACTGCAATTGCGCATCAATACGCGTCAAGGCAGCTTTCCCACATAAAGTGATGTTATTGAAGTATTCACCAAACATTCCCACTTGCGTTTTACCATCCACATTACACGACAAAAAATCTGAAGCCACCGTTTGATATGCCCTCGTCACCCTTGCACATCCTTTCGCATACCCCACCTCCACCTCTTTCCCCGCTCTATTTTTAATCCCATCCAGAATGTTCACAGGGCTATTTCCATTTCCACTATATCCTCCCAAACGTCCTTCCACCGCATCCGCCCCAACCACAGCAATACTCCTAATATCCCCAGAAAGCGGCAAAGTCTTGTTCTCATTCTTCAGCAATACTATAGATTCTAGCGCAGCCTGCTTCGCAATCCTTCTATGCGCATCATTTCCACTCCATTTCGCGGCTGCTGCCACATCAACATACGGATGCTCAAACAGCCCAAGCCTAAATTTTATCCGCAACACCCTCGCCACAGCACTGTCTATAGTGCTCTGATTTATACTTCCATCCTTAAACGGTGGCATAAAAAGTTTTTCATGCTCTATAGAAGTCTGAAAAATCACATCCAATCCATTATTTATTGATTTTGCAGCCGACTCAGGATAATCCTTCGCCGTAAAATGCAACACATTAGCGCCTCCTGTCGCTCCCGCATCCGAAATCACAAACCCTTTAAATCCCCATTCCTTTTTCAACAATTGATTCAACAACCAGTCGTTAGCACTGCAGGGACTCCCGTCCAACGAATTATACGCCGTCATCACCGACCTTGCCCCGCCCCGCTTAAAACAAGCCTCGAATGGCGGCAGATAAACCTCCCGCAACAAACGCTCGTTCCAGCAGATAGGATAACTATCGCGCCCCCCATCGCCCTCATTTGCCACGAAATGTTTCGGCGTCGCAACGATGCCATTCCGCTCAAATTCACTCACAAACGCCACAGCCATCTCCGCCACCAGAAAAGGATCCTCGCCGTACGTCTCCTCAGTCCTTCCCCAGCGAACATCCGTAGCAACATTAACCACCGGCGACAGAACCATCCTTATGCCCCGCGTTTTGCACTCCACAGCAATCGCGCCCGACACATTATGCATCAGCCCAATATCCCATGTAGCCGCCAGCCCAATTGACTGTGGAAACGCCGTCGCCCCGCTTCTCACCAGCCCATGCAGCGCCTCATCAAACGGAATCACAGGTATTCCAAGCCTGCTTTCGTTGCGAAAAAAACGTTGCATTTCGTTCACTTTTTCAGCAGTTTTTACGGCTGAATTCCTAGCACTCATCTTCAATATTTGATGAGCCGCATCATCATCCTT
The DNA here is from genome assembly GCA_903862465.1 of uncultured bacterium. Classification (GTDB taxonomy): domain Bacteria; phylum Bacteroidota; class Bacteroidia; order Bacteroidales; family CAIWKO01; genus CAIWKO01. Next base: position 42,350 of record CAIOYH010000209.1, read on the forward strand.
ATCCGTTTCTGTAATCTCGAAACCAAACAAACCACTTCTATAAACCGTCGTATCCTTCCCCATATCTCCCGGAATCATAAACAATTGCCGAAACTTCTCCTCAGCCGTCATCACCCCCAACAAACTCCTCACCCTAGCCTCCACCGAAGCCAGCGAATCTTTATATATCTGGGCTTTAATCTGAAAACCAAACAGTACGAAAAGCACTATGGGAACTATTTTTTTCATGGTTAGGTTCTTTTTGAGAGGATTTCAGATGATGAAGATACGGAAAAAGCGGAATCAGGAATGGCCATGACTGTCGAGCTATAGTTCAAACTTAACTACGGAGGCATAATCCGAAGGAGGATGGTTGCGCAGAGCAGTCGGGATGATGATCTCAGTATTGCCGTTGGTGCTTTTCCAGGTGAGGGTCTTATTGCTACCTAGCAAAGTGGCTTTGCTGCCTTGAGGCGGCGTCCAGTTGTTGATCTTAATGAGGGCAGGCAGGGTCTTTTCGTTTTCGGCTACCAGATAAATGACAAATACTGCCTTCTCAACGGTGGTGAAAACCACATTGCCCGACTGATAAGGCGCCACAGGTTTGCTGCCGTAAATGGCAACATTGTTCACGCCCATCCACTTCCCTATCTCTTCCAAACGCTGATAAGCTACGGGATCGAAATCGCCATCAGGGCCGGGACCAATATTCAGTAGCAGATTACCTCCGCGCGAAACTATGGTGCACAAGGTATGTATCAGTTCACGGGCCGGTTTGTATGTGTCGTTCGGAACATAACTCCAACTAGTAGCCATGGTCATACAGGTTTCCCAGGGATAGGACAAAGGCTTTTCGGGTATCTGTTGTTCGGGGGTGAGGTAGTTTTGATTGGGACCTTCTACAGCACGGTCCACCACTAGCAGACCAGGCTGTTTCAGCCTTGCTTTAGCGACAATAGTATCCATGTCGATATCCTGGTTTTGCGGATTGCGTGCCCAACGCGATCCCTCATAGGTTTCTAGCAGATAATTTTTCACCTCTTCGTCTGTGGTTTTTCTCACCCAGCCGCCATCGAGCCATAGGATGTCGATTTTGCCATAATCAGTCATCAGTTCGTCGATCTGATGGTGGGTAAACTCAGTAAATTTTTTCCATTCCTCAGGATGCTTGGCTATGGAATAGTTGCAATTGCGGTCGACAGCCGGAAATTTCTTCCACCAATAATATTCGGTATGCCAATCGGGTTTGGAGAAATAAGCACCTGTCCAGAAATTTTCTTTTCTAAAGGCCGCAAAGATCTCTTTGGCAATATTGCTTCGGGGGTTTGCCGAAAAGGGTGTTTTGGGGTCGGTAATTTTATAATCGGTATATTTCGAGTCGAACATACAAAAACCATCATGATGCTTGGTGGTAAATATCACATACTTCATGCCCGCATTTTTTGCGGCAGCGGCCCATTTCTCCGGATTGAATTTAACCGGGTTGAAGGTTTGCTGTAAGGTTTCGTATTCTTTTACATAGTCGTTATAGTTTTCGCTTTTCCCTTTTTTTCTGCCTCCTGTTGCCCAACTCAGGTCTTCGGGGCATATACTCCAACTTTCTACTATACCCCATTCCGAATAAGTTCCCCAATGCATCAGCAGCCCGAATTTCAAATCCTGCCATTGACTCAGTTTCCTAATCACCAACGAATCTTGCGGTGGAAAGTATTTCTGTTCTTCGTGCTGAGCTTTCAGGTTGATGCTGAGCATCATCAAGAAAACCAGCGTACACAATGTTAGTAAAGTCTTTTTCATGGTTTAGTTTATTTCAATTTCGTCTAAAAATATCCAGGAATCGCCATCAATCACCCCTGTCCATTTTGGCATTTTGCCCTGATTCTTACAAATTACTCTGATGTATTTCGCCTGAACGCCCTTCCCGCTATTTATTATAACCGAAAAGGGCACCACTTGCTTTTCGAGTTTCTCACCGGCTTTGGGATTTTTATAACTACCACAATTGATAAACGTTTTCCCATCGGTGGAACAACTGATACAAATTTCAGAAGGAGCCAATATCCACGATTGTGAATTATCCAGACAATTCAGTTTGAATTCTTTCACCAATTGCGTTTCCTTGAGTTCCAGCGTAGCTTCCATATCCTTTCCCCACCATCCCAACCATAGGGCGAAATAATTGTTGGTGCCGAACACCCCGTCAATTAGTGTGTTGGTACCCTCGGCAGGATAGGAAGGCGAACTAGGTTCTTTATAAGTAATGCTTTTTACCTTTGTATAACTTGATGAAACGCCCTTGTTGAAATAGCTCTGCATGTTCTTTTCATAAACATCGGGAGGGATTCCTGCTTCGTGAAAGATGGGTGGTCCATATTGCTTAGCATGAGCAATCAGGTCGTTTAATATGGTTTGTGCCTGTTTCTTTACCTGAAAATTACCATCTGTTTTTTGTTCAAATATCCAATTGGGCGTATGCGGCATCATCTGGCAAACCTCAAGCCATGCATAACGAACTCCCTGCAGTGCATTTTCTACTCTGATTGTTTTAATTGTATCGTTTTCGACTGCCTTCAATGCTTTATCGAACAACGAAAAATACGTTGAAAGTAATTGTGGCGACAGATAACCATCTTTATGCGTGGATGCAGGCTCGTAAAGCGTTAGTTGTTTCTGAGATTTCTGTAATTCAGATGTCATCAATTCGATATAGCTTTTGATAAAAGGAGCGGCTGCACCATAATATCCTTGCAGAAAATCATTCATCATACTATCGGTATTTAAATTGACGTTCCACATCAGCTTTGCGAGCAAATAGCCCCTTAAATCGGTGAAGTCGGTATTTTCTGCAGTAAATCCCTGCTCGAACATCATGGTAGCATGGTTCTTTTTAAAGAACTTAAGGTTTGGCTGCAATACATTGAAGTTGGGAAAAGGGAGCAATGAATTAGAAAAATTCACCACATAATCCCAAACCAGAATGTTATCCGTGATTTTCGACCAACCTTTGATGTCGCTTGCAAAACCACCTGCTGACGTATCGGCTTCAATAGATTTGCTCCGGTCGCACTCTATGGTACAAAGCATAATATTGACATTGGAAGCGGGTTTGCTTATTTGTGGTGGTTTGCGGCTGTATTGATATGCGAGTGTTGATATAATTTTATCGGGAAAAGCTGCTGCTACCTTATTCACAAAACGTATGATGCTGCCCGATGGAGAACCTTCTACGCTGTCAATAGCGCGGCATTTATCACATTCGCAATAGCCGTAATTATCCATCTGACTCACCGACCAGTATTTCGCATTGGGATTGTCTGCCATGAGTTTGCTTAAGGTATTCATCACAATTCTAAGCACATCAGGATTGCTGAGACACAATTGCGCCTGATTTCTGACGCCGGAACGCAATGCATAATATTCAGGATGCGCAGTAAAATAATCCGATGGAGGCACCAAGGTATGAAGGGTATGCACCCACAATCCCCAGTCTTTAGAAATATCCCAGCCTTTAGAATTATCGTCGTGCAGGGTGTTGCTTAGCTTTTGCCAGTTGTTGAAAGGCTTATAGAACCCATTGTTATTATAAGAAACCCTGAAATCGAAAGAAGGGTTTTCAGTTATATTAATCTGCGGGATTTCCAGCCGCTGATGTTTGGGAATGATCAGCAGGTTTTTGCTATAGCAGCGACAATCTAGATAGTTTTCTAAAAAGGTATAGACCGCAAATTCCAACCCCGCATAGGTTAGGGCATAAAAGCAAACATCAGTTGCTGTTGTATTAATAATAAATCCGTCGCCTGCAATTTTACTAAAGACAGGTTTATTGTCCAACTCAAACCGGAAGTTATGTTGCGCAATATTTTTGCCATCTGAAAAAGCAAGTTTTACATCGGTAGATGCAGCAAAATACATGGCAAAAATTAATGATACGTCTTTCGATGCATCATCTGTTCCGGTGATTATCTGAAAACTGCTTACTCCATTTTCAGCTAGCACCAATTTTTGTGCATCAGCAACATTCATAAATAACATCACCGCTATAACAACCAAAAAAAACTTTCCAATATTCATTTCAATTTACCTTTTTCCTTGTACCTTTTACAATTTACCATTTACCATTTACCATTTACCATTTACCATTTACCTTTTATCTTTCATAGTCCCCCCTTACCAACATACAAACTCAGCGGGCTTTTCAATTCAACTTTCAATACAGTCATATATTTGTCGTTCACTTTTTCTGGAACATGAATATACACCAATCCGGGCACTTTACTCCACGAAATTTTCCCAACAAGTTTCCAGTCCAAGACCGTATTGCTTCCCACCACACTTACGCTTTTAATTTCAGAATTCAAGCCTTTGATGGTGATATCGCCATTGGCATGCCCGGGAATAAAAAGGTAAAGCGTGGTTGAATCCTTCGACAGCGAAGAAGGTCCATAAAAATGTCCTAGCGACATACCACCAATAGTTCCGAAAATGGCTTCACTATGTTTATTGGTCCATGTCCCGAGTTCTTGCAAAATATTCTCCTGTGCTGCCGGAATCGTGCCGTCCTCCTTTGGTCCTATATCCAACAACAAATTCCCTCCCAAACTGATAGCATCAGCAAAAATGGATATGATTTCGTAAGGAGTTTTAAAGTTCGTATCTTCATCCGCTGCATAGCCCCACGAATCATTGGTGGTCATACACAGTTCCCAATACGGCAAGGCAGGGCGTGTGACGGGGAAATTTTGTTCGGGCGTATCATAATCTCCATAGCCTTGCAAACGCCCGTTGATGATGGTATTCGGATTTGATTTCAGAATGAGAGAGCGGATATAATCTGCACGCCATTCGCCTGCACTGTGTTCCCAATCGCCATCAAACCACATCAGGTCGGGATTATACAGACTCAACAACTCCTTAATCTGCCCATGACAAAACTTCAGGAATCTGCCCCAACGGACGGGATCTTCAGCAGCATCGTAGCGTGATGAGTCTTTCAGAAAACCGGGATAATCAGCATAACTCCAATCAATGAGGGAATAATAGAGTCCTACTTTGATGTTGCGGTCGCGCAAAGCTTTCACGAAAGGGGAGAGCACATCGCGTTTGGCGGGTGCTAGTTTTGGAATGCTCAAATCGTTCATTTTGGTGTCCCACAGCGCCACCCCGTCGTGATGTTTGGATGTGATGACCGCATAGCGTGCACCACTTGATTTTATCAGCGAAGCCCAATAGTCGGGCTTGTAGTTTTTGGCGGTGAAGCCCTTGATTTGCTTCATGTAGTCCGCATGAGAAATATGCTTATTGTGAAAAGCCCAAGATTCGGAAGTGGGGTTCACGGCATAAATTCCCCAATGGATAAAAATGCCCAACTTGGCATCTGAAAACCATTGCATTTTGCGAACATCGGAAGTTGTGTTGTTTTGCGAGAAGGTACTTTTTTGTAGAAATACAGAACAAATCAGAAGGAGTAAGATACTTTTTTTCATGAAACTATAAGATTTAGGATGAAGCAATCAAGGATAAGAACACTATGTTGTAGCGAAAGCGAACAATAGGCATGCCCTCAGCAAAAGTCGAATCAAGCCTTCGACTCCAATTGCTGCCTACGAACCACACTGAACGAACTGATTTTACCATCGAGTTATTTGGACAAAATATTTTGTGCAAATTTATACATTTATAAATAATATCTTCTCTTCTTTTTGATTATTCTTTGTTTAAAACAAAGATTCTGTCCAAAAGCAAATTTTGTTGTCGTACTTACAGCGATTTATTTGTTTATAAGTTGGAATATAAAAAAGTAATATGGCAAAAGTTTTTAATATTGATTCAGTAAATGTAACCTATTATCTACAAACCGTCATCTTCCCCACACTTATCCTTTTCCCTGCTGCTTGTAGCGAATACACATAAATACCGTTTGATAATCCTGCATCAGTAACGATGAAACGGTTTATTCCTGACTGGATTTCAATCGGAATATGTTTTACCTTTCTGCCCATAATATCGGTGATGCAGAGAGCAGCATCTTTCAACAGGGTATTATCAGAAGCTTCAACCACAATTTCTGTTTGCCCTGCAAAAGGATTCGGAGTATTCTGATGCATCACAATACCCCAATTCATGATGGCGTTACTCTCAATGCCGAGGGGTTGAAAGGTGTATTCTTCACTAAACAAACTCTCCACAGTGTTTTGTACATTGGCAACACTCAAGAAGGTAGTATTGGTCATACTAAGACCGCTTACAAAGAATTTATTCGTATTTGTAAAAGTAAGAACCGTATCAAAATTCAAACTTCCCGTATGACGAGTCCGAATGCCAATTCTGTAGTGTCTGTAAACACTGTCGGCGTTTTTCATTTCGATGTGTACCGTATCGCCCGAGAAACTAAATAGGGGAGTAGGAGCGGGAGGAGCAATGGCTAGCCATCCCAAATTAACACCATTCATAATGATGTTTCTTCTCAAATAATTTGGATTCACAAATAAGCTGTCAATAATTCCATCAGGGGGCGACGACACATCCATTCCTAAGATATCGTCACTCGTGTGTTGTCGGTCGGGAGGGGTGCCGCTGCCATTTCCATGTTCATTCTTCGATGTAAATCTGATGGCAGTATAGCCTTTTTGACGAAAAGGAATATGGTCGCCACTGCGCCCCACGCGGTCTTCATACATGATAATATCCACAGTCATGGGCGTAGCAAGCAGTGGGTTGATGCGTTCCACTTGATGAAGCTGTATATAACGTGCCAATTGTTTATGCGGCGATTTCCAAGCGCTGTCATTGCTTTGCGAATAAGAAAAGATGCGCACATGGGTGCTATCTATCGCATCCAAACCCGGGCAGGAAGGAGCAGAAGACGTTTGCCCGCAAATAACCCCGCCTATCACATCATTATTAAACACCGAACGTATTTTAATATTCTTGCTATACAAATAGCTCGACAAAGCCGTAGCGCCATACAAACCTTGGTCTTCGCCCGTAACCGACGCAAACATTATCGTATGATTGAAACTATAGCGACTCATAATCCTTGCAAGTTCCATCACCAAGACTGTGCCCGAACCATTGTCTTCCATGCCCGGAGAATAGCAAGCCGTGTCGCATACTCCTTGGCAACGCGTATCGTAATGTCCCTCCACCACCAATATCTCTTTATTACTCGTGTCGAGTCCGGGCAAAAGCGCCAACACATTGCGGTGGTGGGTTTGTCCACACACGCTCACATCAAAATCCAAATACGAAGTCACCAATCGGTTCTCGCAGTCGGTGCTAAATTCGTTATACTTGCCATAAATCCATCGTCTCACAGCACCAATGCCATGCGTTTGCGAAACAGTATCTGAACCTGTATTGCGATTATGATAGCTATCTATCTTAACCAAATAGCTCCACAAACTATCTTTCGAAACGCGGTTCACGATTCCTTTTAGCATAGAATCAGGATGATTGATGATGGTAGTAGGCGTATAAGTGGCAGGGTTATAGTTGCCCTGTAGGATGTTCAGCGCTGCGGAATTGCTCAAAGTGATATTGGTTTGAGCAAGGCATATCATCTGAAATGCCAACAATAATAAGGTAAAGGATAACAGTTTTTTCATTAGGCAGCGTTTATTAAGGTGTTGATGAATTAACTTCGCAATAAATATTTCACTGCAAAGGTAATTATTTTTGATTATCCCATCTTACAAACTATCTTCCTAAAATAAAATCCCCCTCCTTATTTCGCCCACAAATCATATCCATACCACGTTCCCTCGCCATAGTTGCCATCATCCGACACAAACACAAGCCCATGAGCACACGACAACGAAAACCCATACGAACCATCCGAAATCTCTACAGATTTAACCTTTTTGCCTTCTAAATCATATACATAAATGGTTTTGATGGCAGAATCCCAGGTGTAAAGATATTTCCCATCGGTTGCCACACAGTCGCTACCCGTCAATACGTCTGTGCCGCATTCCAATTCATAAAAAACATCCACAGGTGTGCCATCGGGCCATGAAGAAACATTCACATCCCCATACATATTATCGTAAACTAATGTTCCGTCAGGGCTCATGGCTATGCATGCTTGTTCGCCCTCATACAGTTCGGCATAAATCAACTCAACAGTGCCGGTTTTCAAATCCTTAATTTTGTAGATATTTCTATCGTAAGTATTCACATAAAAGTTTTTATCGGTTTCGTTATACATAAGCGAACGTGAATCCAAGATGAGTGGATAGCTTTCTATAAACTTGCCGCGAAACGAATATTTATGAATACTGCCGCTATCGGCAATGCCGCCATTGATGCAATAATAATACGACCCGTCGGAAGTAATATGCATATTATGCGTCTTGGGGAGGTCATGAAAGCTGAAAACAGGTTTTAAAACTTGCGCTTGAGCTGCAAACGAAAGTACAACAAATGCGATCACAAATAAAGTGTTCGAGATACATTTTTTCATGGTAATAGATTTTAAGTTAATACATAAAAGAACAATTCGATTATGATGATGCAAAGGTAAGGATAAAAACTTTGTTTTGGATGATGATATTTATGCGGATGCATGAATTTAGGAATGTGAACCACTAAGGCACTAAGAGCACTAAGTTACACTAAGAAATCCTAGCAATAGAAAAATAAAACAATCCAACAATAGAGCAAAAAAAAAGCTTGCCCTTTCGAGCAAGCTTTTCTTCATCACAAATTAGAAATCAAAAAAACTATAGTTATGCCTGACTAAAGTTCAAAATAAAATATTCCTGATTAGGTAATAGTCAAGAATATAGGTCCCTCCCAACCGGTTACTTCGTTGGCTCTTATGGGACGATGAAAGAAAGCATACTCAACCTTTTCCAGATTGGGGATTTCAATATTAGCATGAGTGTCGCCATCAGGATAAATTCTATTGGTGAAATTCACCAAATCCTTAGTGCAATACCACATGTGAGCCACGGCATCGCCTCTGGCGGTGAGGAAAGCACTTTGAGGTTGCAGCCCTTTTTTCACTTTAAATGATTGCGGACCTCTTTTCACTTGTTTCTTTTCGTCCATGCCCGCACTGTGAATGATGGCAATGCTTTCTTCTGCACTCAAACCGGGTACATTGGCAGCATTTTCTACAAAATTACCCAAGGCAGTCAAATCACCCATCACCACCTTACGCCATACTTTGATGTTGGGTTGTTTGTTTTCCGAAATTGGCGCATTGATAGCTGCGACTAGCTTTACTATATTGGTTTTTGTCAATGCAACTCGAGCTACCGTGTCTTCGGCTTCAAAATTTGCATTGTCAGTCATACTAGTTGTGTAATGAATGCCATCTTCCGCCAAATCTGAGTTGTTTTTCGAGTCTAATTCTAATTTTACTTGGAATGCCATAATTGTAGGTTTTAAAATTTTTACAAATGTAATCATTATTTTGAAAATACACTATGCCAAATGAAGATTAACCTAACTTTAACCTTTGTAGTCTGTCGAAACATCAAAATATTGATTCAAAAATTCGTTTAAATAATTATGTATATTGCTATTTATTAAGTATATAAAACTTGATTATCCTTAAATATAAAAACAAATACAACCAAAAAGATTAATTTTAGAATTTCAAGGAAAATATTTATAATGCAAAAAAGTACATTTGTCTGATAAAGGATACCATAAGTCAGATAAAAGATACCATTAGTCTGCCAAAGGATACCATTAGTCTGATAAAGGATACCATATATCTGATAAAGGATACCAGATGTCTGATAAAGGATACCATAAGTCTTATAAAGGATACAATATGTCTGATAAAGGATACCATAAGTCTGATAAAGGATACCATAAGTCTGATAAAGGATATCAATTGTCTGATAAAGGATATCAGATGTCTGATAAAGGATACCATTTATCTGATAAAGGATATCAGATGTCTGACAAAAGCTCTCCCTTTTTATTTATAAGCTTATTTACTGTTACTTACAAAGGCTCATTTTTTCTGTTTTCGCCCCCGCTCTCCCTAATCCATCTCCAAATGATGCTATGCGCTGTCTTCTTTTTGTTTTTGTTCGGCAGATTTCACCACATTCGGATTTTGTTTTCTGGTCTTGAAGGTACGTTATATTTGTAAATGAAAATTCATAAAAAAATATAAAAAGTTTTGTATTTGAGAAAAAAGTTGTAACTTTGTTGGTGTGGAAAAAATGGTTAGCTTTATAACTAAGAACCATAAGTTCAAAAATTATCATTTTTAAATATAGTATTTATGAAAGAAATTTTACCCTATTACGAAGTATTATTTGACGATTTAAAAAATCATTTTATAGGATATTTTCTGATTTCAAGAGATTTTAAACTTTTTATGACTGAAAGTGGTGTTTATCAGAAGTG
>CAIOYH010000210.1 GCA_903862465.1 uncultured bacterium
CAAAATGGCATGAGCCGTGCCCAATGCCTGATGCTGATAATAGATGCTGCCTTTTATGCCTAAGTTATGGCTGATATCTAAAAGTTTTTTTTCGTTCTCTTCGCCGAAGTTGCCCGTGATAAACGCAATTTCGTCGGGAAGGGTGTCGAACGAATGTATTAAACTTTCAACCAAATGCTGCACGATAGGTTTGCCTGCAACAGGTATCAGGGGTTTTGGAATGGTGAGAGTGTGGGGGCGCATGCGCTTGCCGATACCCGCCATAGGAATAATTATTTTCATTTGCTACCGTATTTAATAGAGCCTCAATTTCAATCCGCAAAAGTACGAATAATTCTAATGGTAAAGGCGGATTGAGGAGAAAAATATATAAGTGCCTAAAGTATTTGAAGTACTTGAAGTGCCTAAAGTACTTGGAGTGCCTAAAGTTTGGAGTTATGGCTATATTGTTGAATGGTTATATTGCTTTTTTAAGAACAGATGAACAGTCGAACCCGCCTCTTTATTCCAAAATGACTTTCCCATAATAATTCTTTGCACCATTGCTCAAAATCACATTATACATGCCTTTGGCTTGCTCTTGTAAGTTAAGGTTTATTTGATTTCCACAGGCAGAAAGTTTCTTTTGCAGTATTACTTTGCCCACAATAGTGTAAACGCTAAGGGTTAAATTATTTTCATTTAAAAACTCATCAGGAATAATAATAGTGCATGAGCCAAAGGTTGGATTTGCTGAAATAAGAAAGTTTTTCTTTTTGTTTTCCTCAACTCCATTTACACAACAATATGCAACTCGATTTATTGCAATATTTAATGGAAATTGTTCTTGGCTCCCCCAATTAAAATGTGGTGCCATAACTGAATCAGTTAAAAGCATATTAAATGTTTCGCATATAGTGCCTGAGAAAAAAAAGTAATTATTAGCTAATTCTGCGCAATTGACAGGTGATGGTAGTGATGTGCTTCTAAATAATGAAGTATCCCAGCTAATTTTTATTGGATAGACATAATTTTTCGCAACAACCGCATTATTAAAGTATGGATTATTTATTGGTTTTGCGAAAACCTTAGTTGTATCGCTATTATAAGCCCAGTACACCTGAAAAACATCATGTAATAAATTAACATTATACTCTCCTAATGCACTATCCAATTGCATAGTAGCAGTAGAATCCCATACCAAAAATACTGTATCCTTAGCACCTGTTGCATCTTCAAATGCTATGGGGAATTTCCATTGTTGTGCAAGTACTGCATTGCCATTATGCAGTACAAAAAGAAACAAAATGATTGTCGCTAAAATAAATAAATTCTTTTTCATAAGTACATTTTTTAAGTAAACGAAAATTCTTTAAGCACGTTTCGGACGAAATAATAATTTATCGCAGGCACCTTTTTGAAGTTTCATAGCATTTGCAAAAAAGAAAGCCTGTAAAAATTTCATCAAAGGTACACAATTTTTCTTTGAAAAGGGGATTTATTTTGAGAAATATCGAATTAAATTATTTTAGTCTCGAATATTAAAATAAAAACATGGTGTTATATAAGCGATTTTAGTATGCTAAGAGTGCAGTCATCGGCACTAAAAGAAGAAAGCCTGCACAATTCTTGCGCAGGCTTTTTTCTTTCAATAATAAAATCAACCAATTTAGTATAGAATACTAGTAATTATTCAGCATAAACGTATCCTACTTTTATTCTGACGGACTCAAAATAGGGTCCTTCAGATTTTGAATAGATTACCTTCATACGAAATTCAATTAGATTGCCAATAGTAAATCCATCTTTAGTGCCTTGACAGCTACCAAAAACTTTGCAAAAGCCCCAAGCTTTGGTTTCTGTTTCGCCAATAATTCTAGATTCAACCAAATAAGCACGAGCTTTATCAACAGCTTTAAACTTGAAGATAAGTTCGCCGGGGTTTTCTCCGTTTTTCACTTCGAAATCTGGAAGTGTTACCGGAGCTTTTTCCTGTGATAAGACATATTTAGAAGAGGTCAACATTTCTAAATTGCCATTAGATGTACGAATCACATAAAAACCTTGTGTGCTATAATTTTGGTTTAGTAGTTCACGCGCAGCATTTTTGGCTGCCGTTTGTGTAGGAGTTCCATGGATACTTGCTGATAATTTAGTGCCGAAATCGGTGCCTGCATCTAAAAAATCATCGTATGCAATGTCGGGATGGGGAAAAAACACATTGGTTTTCATGCCATCATACACCGCTTGGTACTGCACCGCAGCATCCGCATCAGTGTATCCAGACAGGTCTGTTTTAATTGGGTGAGAGTTACTCATGATGTTTTGTTTTTTAAATTGTTAAACATAATTTATTATTTTGGTTGATTTTATTCTTAAAACTAATAACCGACGTCTCGTTTGTAATAATCCAAGTCTCGATTGTTATAACCCAAGTCTCGGTTGTTATAACCCAAGTCTCGATTGTTATAACCGAAGTCTCGGGTGTTATAACCGAAGTCTCGGGTGTTATAACCGAAGTCTCGGGTGTTATAATCGAAGTCTCAGTTGTAATAATCCAAGTCTCGATTGTTATAACCCAAGTCTCGGGTGTTATAACCGAAGTCTCGGGTGTTATAATCGAAGTCTCAGTTGCTATAATTGAAGTCTCGGTTACAATAATCGAAGTCTCGGCTGATAATACCTAACTCGCTGATTTTATTTCATTATAAACATAAGAAAGAACGCCTGATTTGAAGATACAAAATTACGACAATAGCAGAGAATTTCGTGTAAGAAAATGCTGAATTTTGTGTAAGATTTTTCTGAATTTGTGTAGGAAATATCTGATGCCATACCATTGGCTATATGGTATATAAAAAGGATGTGGGCGTGAATCAATCTCGATGAATTTTCGAGTGTTGTGTTTTTATTCCGCCGTTTCCATCGCCGTAGGGACAAGCCATGGTATGTCTTGGAAAAAGCCTACTCGAAAGGGTAGGCTTTTTTTATCAACATAAATTTCTTTCTGTAAGGTCAGCAAAACACAGAAAGACGCTAACCTCAGACCAAATATCCGTATTGCATTATCATCTCAAAAGCAATCGCTATATAAAAAGATAGTGAAAGAAAAATTGCACTAGATGTTTGGTTTCATAAAAAAAGAGTATCTTTGTGGTATGAAAACGAAAGATGAATATGTAAACTATTGGATGACCCAAGCTTTGAGCGATTGGGCGGCTGTGAACAGCTTATTCCATGGGAAAAATTATTTACAATCGTTGTTTTTTGCGCATTTGGTTATTGAGAAACTGTGTAAAGCACTTTGGATAAAACATAACGAAGAAAACGTGCCACCTCGAACACATAATCTGATGCACTTACTTTCTGCCACACCTGTTGAATTGACCGAAGTATGGAATGAATTTGTTTTAAGTTTGAATAGATTTCAAATGGAAGGCAGATACCCTGATTATTTCACGAAAATGCATGCTATTTGCAATAAAGATTTCACTATAGCGATGTTAGAAACAACCAACAAATTAAGATTATGCTTACTCGAGAAACTGCCATAGAAACTTCAAAAAGATTTATAAACGAATGCCAATCCAATGGGTTAACGTTCTATAGAGTGCTGTTGTTTGGTTCCACAGCAAAAAACGAAATACATGAATGGTCGGATATTGATTTATTACTTGTTTCCGACCAATTTAGTGACAATGTGTTTGAGAATTTAAAATTATATGCTAAAATTAATATCAAATATCCCTTGATAGAAACACATCCATATCCTACCAATTACTATAAAGATGGTGATGATTTTATCAAAGAAATAAGTAAAGAAAGCATCGAAATAGCGTAACCTGTCCCGTACACGCAGTGTCGGGAGTGTCGGGGTTCGTAGGGGTTCTTGGTATTTGGAGTTTGGTATTTGGAACTTGGGTCTTAACTTCCTCCTAAACCGCTCCCCCCGGCAACAGCGGATTCACAAACACGCGCAATTGCAGTTCGCGGTCCAACAGCAATAAGCCTTGTCCTTTGCCTTCCACTATTTTTAGTTGTTCTAGAATTCCGGTGGCGTTAGATTCTTCTTCCACTTGTTCCTTCAAGAACCATTGCATTCTGTTGTTGGTTGTATGGTCTCTTTCTTGTATGGCTACGTCCACCAAATTGTTGATAAGCCCTGTCACCATTTGTTCGTGAGCCAAAACGGCTTCAAACACGTGGATCGGACTTTCCCAATCCAAATCAGGTTGGGCAATAGCTTTGAGCGTGGTTGTACCGCCGCGTTCGTTCACATAATTGAAAAACAACATGGCGTGAGCGGCTTCTTCTTGCGTTTGTATGAACATCCAATGGGCAAAGCCGGGAAGATTTTTCCTGATGAAATATGCCGACATGGATAAATAAAGATAGGATGAGTATAACTCGGCATTGACTTGTTCGTTCAATGCTTCTTCCATTTTTGTTGTTATCATGATTTATATTTTAGATTTATGATTTGAGATTTAAGAATAGGTCATTGATAGTCATTCTTGGTCATTAGTTGTCATTTTTACCCCTCACACGTTTAGGTGACTTCGCTCGGGGTGGGAGAAAGTTTTCCGATGAATTCCTGCCCCGAAACATCAACAATTCAGCAATAAAACAATCCAACAATATAGCAATCCAAACTACCCCTTCAACGCATTCACCCCACTCACGATTTCGATGATTTCGCGTGTGATGGAAGCCTGACGGGCTTTGTTGTAGGATAGGCGTAAGGATTTGAGCAAATCGTCGGCGTTGTCTGAAGCTTTTTGCATTGCCGACATGCGCGCACCTTGTTCGGATGCCCATGAGTCTAATAGGGCTTTATAAACCTGAATCTTCAAGGATTTCGGAACCAAATCGGTCAATATCTCTTCCTTGGCAGGTTCAAAAATATAATCTGCGGTTTTCTTTGTCGTTGTATCTTTGCTTGGCAATTTAGCTATAGGTAGAAATTGTTCAACGGTCAATATCTGCGTAACAGCATTTTTGAATTGATTATATACCAATTCAATTCTATCATACGCGCCGCTAGCATATAAATCCATAAGTTTCAAAGCAAGGTTACTCGCTTTTTCATACGATAAACCATCAAAGATACTGTCGTGAACTTCGATGATATTCGTTTTACGTTTGCCAAAAAACTCGGTAGCTTTTTTGCCAATAGTAATCATATCGAGGTTGCCGCCATCATACCATTCTTTATTATTGGTATTGATATGAGAAACGGCTGCCTTTAGCACATTTGAATTGAACGCACCGCACAAACCGCGATTGGACGTGATGACCACCATAAGGGTTTTCTTCACTTTGCGTGTTTTGAAATACACCACGTCGTCGCTCACATCAGCACTTGAGCTGATGTTTGCCAATAGTTCGTTCAATTTATTCGCATACGGGCGCAGCTTGATGATAGCGCTCTGCGCCCGGCGCAGCTTAGCGGCTGACACCATTTTCATCGCGCTCGTAACCTGCTTGGTTGTGTTAACCGAGGCTATTCGTATGCGTACTTCTTTTAATCCGGCCATGCAACAATTTATTTAATCGTTAAAACCCCTTGGGATTCCTTTTTGAATATTATTTTTCGTATTTAGCTGCGATATCTTTTGCCACTTTTTCCATCTCTGCCGTCATTTCGTCGGTCAGAACGCCCTTGCGCAAATTATCTAACAGTTCTTTGTTATAAACATCAAGATGAGCCAAATATTCGTCTTGGAAATTGATGATACTTTTCACAGGAACTTTTTGCAACAAGCCTTTTGTTCCGCAATAAATAATAGCAATTTGGTGCTCCACCAACATGGGAGAATATTGTGGTTGTTTCAAGATTTCAACGTTCCGCGCACCCTTGTCCAAAACAGCTTTGGTAGCAGCATCCAAATCGGAACCAAATTTAGAGAACGATTCCAATTCGCGATATTGCGCTTGGTCGAGCTTCAAAGTACCGGCGATTTTCTTCATCGGTTTAATCTGAGCACTACCTCCAACGCGGGATACAGAAATACCTACGTTGATAGCAGGGCGGATACCCGAGTTGAACAAAGTGGTTTCCAAAAATATCTGACCATCGGTAATAGAGATTACGTTAGTAGGAATATAAGCCGAAACGTCACCCGCTTGGGTTTCGATGATAGGCAAAGCAGTCAACGAACCTCCACCTTTCACCAAATGTCTGATAGATTCAGGCAAATCGTTCATCTTTTTTGCGATAGTATCCGAAGTGATAACGCGAGCAGCACGTTCCAATAAACGTGAGTGAAGATAAAACACATCGCCGGGATAAGCTTCGCGTCCCGGTGGACGACGGAGTAACAAAGAAACTTCGCGATAGGCAACAGCTTGTTTTGATAAATCGTCGAATACAATCAAAGCAGGACGACCCGTGTCGCGGAAAAATTCGCCAATAGCAGCACCGGCAAAAGGAGCAAAGAATTGCATAGCTGCAGGGTCGGAAGCAGTAGCTGCTACCACAACAGTATAAGGCAACGCACCTTTATCTTCCAAGGTTTTTACGGTGTTCGCTATAGAAGAACCTTTTTGACCAATGGCTACATAGATACAATAAACGGGTTCGCCTCTTTCATAAAATGATTTTTGATTGATGATGGTATCAACGGCAATAGCTGTTTTCCCTGTTTGACGGTCGCCGATAATCAACTCACGTTGTCCGCGTCCGATTGGAATCATAGCATCAATAGGTTTAATACCTGTTTGCAAAGGTTGATTCACGGGTTGACGGAAGATAACGCCCGGAGCTTTACGTTCCAAAGGCATATCATACACCTGACCTTGAATTGGACCTTTACCATCTATGGGTTCACCGATGGTGTTGATGACACGACCTAACATGCCTTCTCCAACAGCGATAGAAGCAATCTTACGTGTACGTTTCACGATATCACCTTCGATGATGTTATCGGAATCGCCCATCATAACGACGCCCACATTGTCTTCTTCCAGGTTGAGCACAACGCCCATAACACCTGTTTTCTCAAATTCTACTAATTCGCCTGACCCTACATTGTTCAGACCAAAGATACGAGCAATTCCATCGCCTACCTGAAGCACACTACCGACTTCTTCGAGTTCAGCTTCATATTTGAATCCCGCCAGTTGTTGACGTAAAATAGCGGAGACTTCTCCTGGTTTTATTTCTGCCATTATTGTTTAAATTAAAATTTTGGTTCGTAAAAATTTATATTATATTCTTTCTTCAAACGATTGATATTTTTCCGGATAGACGCGTCATACTGTTTGTCTTCAACCGAAAGTACAAACCCACCGACGAGGTTCTTGTTCACAATTTGCACCAAATCAATATTGGCATGCAACTGCTCAACCAAGATGCGTTTCAAATGTGCAATCACGCTGTCCGCAGGCTTTTCTGCTGTTTTGAAATATACCGTTTTGATGTTATGTTTATCTTTATACATAGTGATAAACGATTCGGCAATTTCGTTCACAGCAACTTCGCGTCTTTTTTTGATGATAATTTCTAAAAAGCGAAACGACATGATATTAAAACTATCGGCAAACAAAGCTTTAAAAATGGATGTTTTTTTATCCTGATTTATTATCGGGCTTTGTAGCAATAGTCGGAAATCTCTGTTCGAAGCGCATACATTGTGCAATACCTCCATATCGGTATAAACAAGCTCTAGAACATTTTGTTCTACCGATAAATCAAACAAAGCTTTTGCATAACGAATCGCAATTCTTCCTACTTTCATGTAATATTTCTTTTAATTGAAGTTGATATTACTTAAAAACTTCTCGATCAACTGATCTTGCTTGTCGTCTTTCACAAGTTGTTCTTGTATCAGTTTTTCAGCAATTTCGATTGACAACACTGCGATTTGATTCTTCAATTCGGTCAAAGCTTGCATCTTTTCATAGTGGATGCTTTCTTTAGCCGATTCTACGATACGATTTGCTTCTTCGCTAGCTTTAACGCGTGCTTCTTCGATAAGTTTTTCGCGAACCATGCGTGCATCACGCAACATGGCATCGCGTTCTTCTTTCGCTTCTTTCAGCAATTCTTCGTTACTGAATTTCAAAAGCTTCATTTCTTCACGAGCTTTTTCCGCTTGATTCAACGCTTCATCTATCTTTGATTCGCGTTCGTGAAGCATTTTCATAATGGGCTTCCAAGCATATCTTCCAAGTATCAAAACAAGGAAAAGAAATGAAAGCGTCATCCAAAATATAAGTCCTATTCCGGGAGTTACGAGTTCCATATATATATAATGTATTAAAAATTCATACTAAAAATTCTTTATCCTTCAACCAACCGTTGAAGGATAAAGAATTTGTGTTTGCTGCTAGATGAAAAGAATAAGCAGACAAACAACAATTGCAAAAAAAGCAACACCTTCGATAAGGGCGGCGGCAACGATCATATTCGACCGAATATCGCCAACAGCTTCAGGCTGTCTGCCTATTGATTCCATGGCGCCTTTACCGATGTTACCAATACCCAAACCTGCTCCAATGGCTGCAATACCTGCACCTATACCGGCTCCCATTTTTGCAATAGGGGCAAAGTCGGCGGCTGCTTGTAATAAAACTGACATAATTGACATAATTTTAATTTTTAGTTAGTATATATTTGTTTGTTAATGTGCTGCTTCGTGATGTTCGGCGGATGCCATACCAAAATATAAGGCGGACAGTAAGGTGAACACATACGCCTGTATAAATGCGACCAAAAGTTCGAGTAATCCCATAAAGATATAGAAGAAAACCGATACGATGGAAAAACCATAACCTGCGCCCGTGCTGATGGCTCCAAAAATAAATATCAAACTGATGAATCCCAATCCAATGATATGCCCTGCGGTGATGTTGGCAAAGAGACGGACCATCAATACAAAAGGCTTTGTAATAACTCCGATAACTTCCACCAAAGGCATCAAGGGAATCGGAATCTTCAACCACCAAGGAACTCCGGGCGCATTATAAAGTTCTTTCCAATAATGTTTGTTGCCGCTAAATGTTGTTATAACAAAAGTGAATAATGCCATCACCATAGTAACGGCTATGTTTCCTGTTAGATTAGCACCACCCGGGAAAAATGGAATTAACCCTAATAAGTTATTCAGAAATATAAAGAAGAATACGGTCAACAAAAAGGGCATATAGCGTGCATAACGTTTTTCGCCTATGGATGATTTTGCAATATCGTCGCGGATGAATAATATTAAAGGCTCCACCATAGATTGCAATCCTTTTGGTGCCATGTTTTCGCGCTTTTTGTAGCGACGAGCCATGGACAGAAAAATCCAACACAATAAAAAGACACTTATTAATAATGCTAGAACATTTTTTGTAATAGAAAAATCCAAAGGCAAATCCGCCGCTTCATCCACAACGCCGTTGGCATCCACTTTCACGATCTTTCCTTTGTGTTTTCCTTCCATTTCTAGCTTATATCCTTTGTGGGTTTGTTCGCCATGATGAAATTGTGACGACATAAAACAACTAATTTCGCCTTTATCATATAATATAATAGGTAAAGGAATTGAATATGTCATGCCATCATATTCTGCAATATGCCATTCATGATTATCCACAATATGCTCAATAATCATTTCTCCTGCATTAAATTTTTCTTTTTTATTTTGCTTCGATTCTGCTTCGGTGTTTTCAGAAAAGGCAGAATTTATAAAAGAAAAGAAAATAAGAAACAGGGGTATAATAAAATAACTAACAGATTTTGTATTACTTGCTTTCATCCACACGTCTTTTCGTAGTTTTAAATATTGAAAAAAAAAGCAAATGTAGTCATTTTTCAAAAAATAAAAGCAAAAAAGTTTTTTTTATTGAAAATATGTGTATCTTTGCACCACCAAATTTTCACTAGGGAGTTTAGCTCAGCTGGTTCAGAGCACCTGCCTTACAAGCAGGGGGTCACTGGTTCGAATCCAGTAACTCCCACCAACAAAATCAAGCACTTGCGCAATAGCGTAAGTGCTTTTTTGTTTTATTGTTTAAACAAATCGAGTTTGAATTAAGTGTACGTGTTCGTATTATTTTTTCGACATTGAAGAAATAATGTGGTGGAATTTCGACTTTTTATGATCGGGTTTTAATTTAGAAAAGGTTTTTATAGCCATAATTTGCCTTTTTTTGTACTTTTCGTTCATGATGTTTTTTTCGGTCCATGATACTGTCCATAGGAATACTGTCACAGCCAATCTTTGAATGGTCACTGTTCATCTTGGGACGGTCACAGTCTTTCTTGGGCTGCACGCTCATGCTAGTCGGGGCATGACTCGGAGTCGCACTTCGACTTGATGGCACAGGCAGAGCCTTTAAGAATATCTACGACTAAGGCACAACCTAAGCCGAACGGGAATTTTACTTAATGCCGATAGTACTTTTTATGCAGTTCCATCCTGACCTCCAAAGTTTCTTTTTCGGTATCGCGGGGAGAAGTAGGAACTACATTCTTAATTAAATGTTCAGAATCTGCGATATCAATGCCCTCATTTCTCATAGCTAGGATATATTCCTCTGTCATTTGTCGGAGTGTGATGCTATCATATTCGACACTTACGTATCTTTGTTTATGACCACATTCCATACATTCTTCATAGAACATTTTAGTAATACGACCTTGCCAGCCACTCAGGTCGAAAATTTCTTGATAGGGTTCTATGACTCCCTTTTTTAATTGTACGCTATCGCCAATAGCAAATTTTTTCATTTTGTTACAGGTTTTTAGTTAATAAAAATACCCGGATTGTGATATACGGGCTTTGTTTGTTTATTATAAAGCATATTCGATCCCCATTTTACTTGTTTCATCCAATTTTTGTTTCAAATTTTTATTAAGATAGAGCGACAAGATTGTTATGTAGTTGGAAACTGCTGTTTATTTAGTTGGAGGTTGCAAACTTAGAACAACCGGGTAGTACTCCAACTTGATGGCACAGGCACAGCCTAAAAGGATAGAAACGACTGAGGTCGGAAGCTTAGGCTAACTACAGCCTCAAGCCAACGTGGGACGGTGAAGTAGATATTATGGACGGTGAAGTAGATATTATGATCGCTTGACTAAATATTATGATCGCTTAAGTAGATATTATTGACGCTTGACTGAATATTATGATCGCTTAAGTAGATATTATTGACGCTTGACTAAATATTATGATCGCTTAAGTAGATATTATTGACGCTTGACTAGATATTATGATCGCTTAAGTAGATATTATTGACGCTTGACTAGATATTATGCTCACTTGACTAGATATTATGATCTAAGCATTTTATAAATATTTCATTTACAATATATAAGAATATTGATTAAGAAATTAATCTTATAATCGGAGAAGGCAAAAGGGATACTTGGCGGCATAGTCTGCCGCCGAACGAGTTTTTGAATCCCGAAGGGATGACAGTATTATAATACGAATACAACGGCTATCACGAACCCCGAAGGGGTGACA
>CAIOYH010000211.1 GCA_903862465.1 uncultured bacterium
AATCATTAAGAAAGAAAATGTAAAAAAATATAGTATCTTTGCAGTCCAATTGTCCTTTGAAAAAGTGGCACACTTTGCTCCGGAATCACTGGCATGGTTTGAGCGGAATAGTTAATTATGAAGAGATATTTTAAATGTAATTTTTTTATGTGATGCAACTTCAAATAAAAAACTATATTCTGGTTCATCAGCATTGTTTAATATCAAACGGGTTTTTTCGTCTGACAAGTTTAAAGTCATCGTTCCACCTACAATTTGTTTAGGTAGGTTAATCATTTTCTTTGCCAATTCGTTTGAAAACATATTTTTATTTTTGGTTGCAAAGTTAATTAATAAAATCCTTTTTTTATATAAATATCGAAGATAAATAATTAACTGTCTCATTAATTACTTGTCATAATTAATCAATATTTTAGTTTTTCTTGCGATAACAGTCACTTTTAGAATTACTAATATATTTATACTTACCAATAATTCCTATCATCGTCCAAATGCTTTTTTCAATATTAAAACGTCACCTAATTTTCAAGTAAAAAGATACATACTTTTCTATATAAAATAAAAAACATTTAAGAAAATTTCAAAATTTCATTTTCTATATTTCTCTTGAAATAATTAATCCAGTTTCTTTTATTAACTTAAAATCGAAACGCTCTCCTTTCTATTTTTCTTCACATAAAAAAACCCCGCCCCTTCCCAGAGCGAGGTTTCCCTTTTTATCGGTGAATCAAGACCAACAATATCTTTGCTTACGACACCATGAGCGAAAATATAGCTCCAAAACTAATATCGGTTGGGTCAGTAACCAAAGCAATACGCACGTAGGTGCGTGAGTCCACAGGATAGTTGTGGAGGGCGACGCTCTGTTTTTTAGTAGCGGCAACCAGTTTCCACGAACTTTCTACGGAAGGAGTTTGCGTTGTTTGAATTAAACGCACAATCAATTTTTCAGGCATCAACCGACTGTAAACAGTGATGTCGCCAGAAACTTTCAAGTTTTTTGCTTCTTGATTTGGCAAAACACTGTGCTTAACTGGATCGTAAATTGGAAATTTGGAGCTTTCACATTTTAACTTATCCCCATTAGCCATCATGTTTACATAGGTGCCATTCAAACGGAATGTATCGTTTACTAAATCTCTTACTAGGTTCTTAGCAATGATATCTTCCTAGCTACCATACTCAGCCGCAGTGCACTTGACTTTGAAATCGTTGATAATCAATAACCACGCTGCCGCTAACACTGGGGGCAAGGGGAAGGTTTCGTTGCTTGCTAAACCTGCTTGTCCTTTGTAACTAATGGCTAGTGCATCGTTATCCGTTTCCTTTTCGATGTTTGTTACTACTTTAGTTCGCATGTTTCATAAATTTGTTTTGATTAATACTACCATACTTTTGATCTATCTATCTATTTATTTTTTAAAAAGATATTCTATTCAACATATAAGCAAAACTTAACCTATTCGAAATTTACTATTCCAACTCTGGAATTGATAATTCCAATTCTGGAATTTGTAATCCCAACTCTGGAATTGATAATTCCGCCTCTGGAGTTGGTAATTCCAACTCTGGAATTGATAATTCCAACTCTGGAATTTATAATTCCGCCTCTGGAATTGATAATTCCAACTCTGGAATTGATAATTCCAACTCTGGAATTGGTAATTCCAACTCTGGAATTGGTAATTCCAACTCTAGAATTGATGATTCCAACGTTGGAATTGACAATTTCGCCATTCTATGAACATAACCATATTAGTTATCAATACCTTATAAATATTACGATAGTGATTTAGCTTCATAGTATGTTCCTCGTTTGTCCTTGATTAAATTTATACAAATATACTTCAAAAAAACGCTCAAAAAAACATACTATCTGCAAACTATCCGAATACTACCCGAATACTATCTTCTTTCTTCAAGTAAAATCATAGGATTTTTTGAATCATCAAGGCATCTAGAAAATGTTGAGTTTTAAAATAAGCAGCAAATAAGAAATAAATATTTTTGGGGTTTGAAGAGAATTTTATGCCAAATAGAAAGATTTCTAAGGTATTTTTTCCCTACAGTGCTCTATTTTTTCTAAAATAAATTGGCTCCTATGTTTTACTTTCGTTGATGCTTTTTAGGGAATCTATAATTTGCTTAACTTTACGGATACATCTTTCATGACGTTTGGGATCATTTTGAATTTTGCCGACCAAATTGTGCATGTATTGTGTTTTCACTTCCATGCCTTCGCATAAAATATATTTGCAAAAACATCGCATATAGCCCTTGCCATTGCTAGCTTTTATATAGTTTTCCTGTGCCAATTCATGAAAAAGCAAGGCTAGAAACTCAATATATTCTTTCTTACAATTGATGATTTTACGCACTTCGGGATGGTCAAATAAGCTATAGGGCTGATGGAAATAATGAAACCATTTACAGCTTTTTAGTGCTTTCAGTAGTGCTTTTCTTTTTCCTTCATATTCATTAAAAAGTAGATATCCGTCGTCTGTTTCATGCTCCTTCGTCAAAGACTCTTGATTGTTTTCGCTCTCAGCATGATGATGTTGAAGAAAAAACTTTTCCATTTCCGCACACAAGATACGTGTGTTCTCAATATATTGTTTATTAATGCCGTCAAAAACGAGCTGCATTTCAGACTTCCCCACCGTAAAACTGTCTAAAAAAAGGTGTTGCACCTCATGAATCAATCCCAAAGTTATCTGAGAAATATCTTTATTAGAAATCGTCATCAGCTCGCGCGAAATCAGGTGAAACTCCACCAAATTGTCTTGTGTAAATTTGGATGTATCCAAGGTTTCATCTCCATTTTGGGGCGAAAATTCGAAAACCATAGTATGATATCGCACCAATAAGACACACAAACCCACGAACCCCTTCATTTTCTTCAACTCCTCACGAGATTTCTGCGACCTTTCCCCATTAAAAATAACATCGAACTGTTCCATACAGCGTTTTTTTTACTCCTTTTTTTCGTTTTAAGAATGAAAAAACAAAAGTAGAATTATTTTTGATAAAAAGAAGAAGTTGTATAAAATATTTTTAAAAGTTGAATTTTCTATTTACATGCTCTCCCCTACTGTGATCTATTGTGTCTATTGTGGTAAAATATTAATGGTTAAATTGTCTTATTATTCTATTGCTTTTTCTAAGTGTGGTTTACTGTTCTTAGTGTCTTAGTGGTTTTTTCTCTCTTTACAACAAGTTACACAAGGTGAATCCACAAGAAACTCAAGTCCTAATAGCCCAATATTCTAATGGCTTATCCTCTAATCGTGAAATATCCAACTCGCCCCGAAGTTAAAGGTGCGGTCGGGCATCGGATAATGCGGCACCGTGAAGTTGTCATAGCCTATCAATCCGCTCAAGAAATTCGTCAACTTGAAATAAATTCGAACTCGTTTCACTTTCAGATTCACAAACACATCAGCAAACAAATAATTACCCACCTTGCGCTCGTTTTGCAGATAGAAACTGCGCGTGGCAGGCTGATAAGCATCGGCATAATACTTTGTATTGTAGAGCAAATCTATACCAAACTGCGCAAACAAAGCTTTCTTAAACATGTGTGTGGAGAAAAAATAGGATTGCATCGCTGCCCATTGCGGACGGCGCAGGAGGTTGGGTTTGTCGGTGTATTGATACACCACCTTATTGTCAATCTCAAACTTGCCGATGACGAAATTCTTAAACGCATAAGCCGAAAGCGCATTGATATAACTGCCCACATATTGCTTGGGACGCGCGTAGGCATCCATATACACATAATTATACAGATTGTAATAATCCACGCCAACGATGAGATTTTTATAGGCATAATTGAAACCCGCATAAAGCGTCTGTTGCTTCAAGAAATCATAATCCCATTGAAAATATTTGGAATAAAAATGTTCATAGAACCAAGGGGGATTGGTCTTGGAATAGGAAAATTTCAACGAAACAATCCCGAAACTCTTGCCGTGGACATCCAAGGTTTCTTTCACCACTACGTGGGATGTGAAGTCATTGTTATAGCTATTGAAAAGCGCATACTCGGCATTGGCTTCAAGAGAAAGCTGCTGAAAAAGTTTCAGGGTAAAGCCTACCGAAGGCTTCACCACATGCATGAAATAGGACTTATCCATTTGATGTACTTCCGTATAAGAATGCGTTGCCGCGAAGGTATAGCGGAACTTGCGCGGTATTTCCTTTGCAGTCAAATCTGAATTGGTCCATGCGAACGAGTTATCTAGATGATAAAACATTACAGAATCATATGTAGGCGTCGTGTCCATAGGAATCAATGGGAAATACTCCTGATTCAAAAGCTTATTGATGAAACGCATGCGTTCCTTATCAAAAGTAAAGGTGTGGATAAGCCTGCCAACATTGAATTTCTTTTCCACAGGGATAGAATCATCTTTATTTGTGGGCGGATTCTGCCCGAAAGAATAATATTGTTTCAAGGTCACCACAGTTTCTTTTATCTTATTCTCAGAATTGGAAAGATAATAGGTAGGCGACATACTATTATCGCCTTGACGATATTTTATATAGACCGTATCATCCGCCAATCCTCCGTTTTCCTGCACCAAACATCTATTGTAAATATAGTTCACAAACACGCCATATCGTTTATTTTTCGTAGCATAATACGCATACACCGAAACGCTATGGTCGCTCGCCTTCTGTTGAAACCTATCCCGTCCGGGTGCCCCGACAATTTGATAATTTGCCCCTAGAAACACTTTATTTTTTATGCTATGCAGATGCGACACATGAAACACATGCTCTTTCTTAGGACCTATAGTATAGAATAAATCAGTCATTGGCAACAAGGAATAGAAGAAATTAGCGTCATCAACTTTGGTCATATAGGGCTCAAAAGCCGTCATGCCATACGAGAATCCCGCAACAGGATTCACACCAAAAACCATATTCTGCGAAGCCAAACCCGTATTACCCAAACTTGAATTAAAGAAGCTTGTCCTTTTGATGGGATCATTATATTGAAAGTGATTCAAATTGGTATCAATCTGAACCGCACCCGCTTCCTGATAAACCGTAGTATCCATCTTCTGAATACTGAAGCGCACAATACGAAGCGAATCGTAATGCACATCAACAGAATCTGCCTTTTGTCCAAGCACACATATCGGCATTATAAGCGCCAAAAAGAAAGAAAGGTATTTAAAGATTTTCATATAAACATCAGAATGTGCAAATGTATAAAAACTTTACGAACTCTGGGCTAAAAAGGAATGGAAAAACCATAAAAAGATGAGATTGGTACAAATAAAAAAAGCTGCTCATGAGAGCAGCTTTAATTAAAATTTGGCGACGACATACTTTCCCGGAAATAAATCGAGTATCATCTGCGCAGGTGGGCTTAACTTCTCTGTTCGGAATGGGAAGAGGTGAACACCACCGCAATAGTCACCATAATATCTTAAATATGAATAAGACAATAATGGAGAGAAAATACAATAATAAGTTTAATTGATAGAAATCAGCAAACAGAAAGTTACGGATAATTAGTACTGCTCGACTTTGACATTGCTGTCTTTACATCTGCAGCCTATCAACGTAGTAGTCTTCTACGATCCTTAAAGGAAGTCTCATCTTGAGCTGAGTTTCGCACTTAGATGCTTTCAGCGCTTATCTCATCCAAGCGTAGCTACTCTGCAATGCAACTGGCGTCACAACAGATACACTAGAGGCTTGTCCGACTCGGTCCTCTCGTACTAGAGTCAGGTGCTCTCAAACTTCCAACGCCCACAACAGATAGGGACCGAACTGTCTCGCGACGTTCTGAACCCAGCTCGCGTGCCACTTTAATCGGCGAACAGCCGAACCCTTGGGACCTTCTCCAGCCCCAGGATGTGACGAGCCGACATCGAGGTGCCAAACCACTCCGTCGATGTGAGCTCTTGGGAGTGATCAGCCTGTTATCCCCGG
>CAIOYH010000212.1 GCA_903862465.1 uncultured bacterium
AATAAATTCCACTTCATTTCAGACTTCAAAATTACATAACATTTCCCAAATCAAAACAAAAAAAACATTTTTTTAATTACATCTTTCTCTTCATCCCTCACCAAAAAAAAATCCCCCCTCCCAAAAACCCCCTCCTCCCATCCAAAAAAACACTTCCTATCATTTCGGTCGGATCGTTCGTTACTCATAAAGTAACGTTCGTTATTTCGAAAGTTTCATTCGTTATTTCAAAAGTTTCGTTCGCTATTTCAAAAGTTTCGTTCGTTATTTCAAAAGTTTCATTCGTTATTTCAAAAGTTTCATTCGTTATTTCAAAAGTTTCATTCGTTATTTCGAAAGTTTCATTCGTTATTTCAAAAGTTTCATTCGTTATTTTTGGAGAAACGTTCGTTACTCTTGAAGAAACGTTAGTTACTCTTGAAGAATGGTCTCGATTAACATTTTGTTAATTTGCAACATGCATTATAACAATGCTTTGAAAAAAGCAAAGGCTTGCTATCCGCAAGCCTTTAATCGAAAGAAAAAACAGCTAAAAACGAAATAAATTCGAGTGTCGCGATATAAATACCAATAAAAAAGAAAAATACCTTGGTCCCCGACAGCATGACACAGTCGGGCAGACAACTATCAAATCATTTAGTGTCTTTGAGTCTTAGTGGTTTTTCTCTTTTCTTACCACAAAGAACACAAGCTTAAAAACACAAGAACACTATGTTTTCTGCTATTTATATTTTTCTATGTGTCTATGTGGTGATTTTCTTAGATGATTTACACCCTAAAAAAAATATTTTTTCATTTTTATGCTTGCATTTATATTTTTTATAATTTTACGGTTTTCATTTTTATCCATTAAATATCCAATATTATGAAACTCAACTATGTCATTTTATTCGTTTTTTGCTTGCTAAGCAAAATAGCTATTAGTCAGGAAAAGCCTGAAATCATTAATGTTTCCGACAAAATTCTGAAAGGAGTTGAGTTGTATGAAAACGAAAAATACGAGGAAGCGCTCAAAGCTTTTCAAAAGGTTCCCGAGGGCGATACTGCCTATTATACCGCCATTGTGGAGCAAGTTTTGACCTATTATCGTCTGAAACGATATGAAGAAGGCATCGCCATCGGCAAAAAAGCCTTGGATATGACCTTATATCTAAGCCCCGAACTTTATACCAACATGGGATGTTGTTATGATAATTTGGAGAAATATCAAGATGCCATCAAACTCTATGATGAGGGCATCAAACGTTTCCCGAAAAACAATTCGTTGGTGTTTAACAAAGCTTTTTCGTTGACGAAACTCGAAAAATATAAAGAAGCTTTTGCCTGCTACAAAAAATCGTCGGAGATGAATCCTTTTCATCCGGGGACTCATTTTTCATTGGGCGTGTTGGCGATGAACGAAGGAAAAACTTCCTTAGCCATGATGGCGTTCACCACTTATATATTGATGGATCCCGAATCGTCCACAGCCAATTCCGCTTTGGTGTTGTTGAACGAAATTGTTTCTACAAAATATGGGGAAGAAATCAAACAAAAAAACATTGATGTGACCGATGGCGATGACTTTTCGGATATTGATATGTTGGTGGCAAATTATGTGGCTTTAGACAAAAAATACAAAGTGAAATCGAGTTTGGAGTCGAACTTTGTGAAACAAGATTATTTGTTATTCGATAAACTTCCCGACAACCCCGACAACAAAGGTTTTTGGTATAAACTGTATGTGCCTTTCTACAAAAAACTGATGAAAGACAACAAATTCGAAATCTTTTCTATTTATCTCTTGCAAGCTAGTGCCAATGAAGCCCACAAGAAAATAGTGGCAAAAAACAAACCTCAACTTTCTGCTTTTGTTGATTGGCTCAAAGAAAATTGGGACGAGTTGCACCGCCAATATGAATTAAATTTCAATGGTAAAATGCAAGATGTTTCGGTGTTCAGAGCCAACAAACGCTTTGCGATAAGTTCTATTGGCACGCTCAATGCTGCGAAAACACATTACGTTGGTTATATGGAAGGTTATCATGACAATGGCAAACTCAAATCCTTTGGCAAATGGAACACTGATGGCAAAAAAGATGGCGAATGGACCTATTATTATGACAATGGCAATCTGAAAGCCAAAGAGTTTTATGAAAATGGTGAGTTGAGCGCTTATGATGCGTATTCATTTGTAGGTATCTTGGATTCGCATATCCCTTATAAAAATGACAAAATCAATGGCGATGGTATTGCCTATTCGAATGATGGGGCAAAAGACAGGCTTATCGGCTTCAAAGAAGGTGTGAAGGAAGGTAACTATGAAGAATATTATTTCAATGGGCAAGTCTCTTTTAAAGGAACCAACAAAGCAGGCAAAATGAACGGGCTTGTCACCACAAAATACAGCGGTGGCGAACCAAAGAGTGAAGTAACGTATTTGGATGGCGAAAAAAATTCATCAGAGATTTCGTATTATCGCAATGGGAAAATGATGCAGAAAGCCACCTATGTCAAAGGCATGTTGCAAGGCGATTATGTGTCGTATTATAAAAATGGAAAAACTTCCGACTCCATAAAATATCTCAACGACAAACCCATCGGCAAAAACATATTATTTTATAAGAATGGTGTGGTTTCGGTGAATGTTGACTTTGATGAAAGCGGCAAATTGAATGGCGTGCGTAAAGAGTATGACACCGATGGCAAAATATACAACGAACGCGAATACCGTAAAGGCGAAATCGTTTCTTATAAATATTACAACAAGAAGGGCGAAATAGTGAAGTCGGACGAAAAAAAGAGCGGCAATTTTGATTTCGAAGGCTATTATTGCACGGGAGTGAAATCAAGTATGGGCAAATATGGCAAAGAAGACAAGCAAGGCGAATGGAAGTTTTATGACCATAATGGTAATCTTGAATCTGTGTCAAACTACGAAGATGGTAAATCGGAAGGCGAATCAAAGAAATATTTCTCCAACGGCAAAGTCGAAAAGATTTTCCAATACAAAGATGACAAATTGGAAGGCTATTACGTTGAATATTATAAAAACGGCAACATCTATATGCATGGCAATTATCAAAAAGATAATCAAGAAGGTGCTTGGATTACTTATTATCCTGACAAGACCTTGGCGTATGAAAATTATTTCCTTGCGGGAGAAAAGAATGGCACACAAAAGTTTTATGACATTAAAGGTAAGATGTATGAATCAGAACTCTATTATAATGGCATTTTGTTGAATTCAATTACGTATGACACCCTTGGCAATGTGGTTGACAGCGTGGTTTACAAAAATGCGAGCGGCAAAAAGGTTTATCATTTCTACAAAGGTGGTCCTGTGCAATGCGAGCTCGACGTGGTGTATGACCAATATACGAATGGCTATAAATATTATTTTCCGAACGGAAAAATAAGTATAAAGGGACAATTCTTCAATGGACTAAAAAATGGCACATGGACATGGTATTATTGGAATGGCAACATTTCTTCTACAGGATCCTATGATTATGACCAAGCCACAGGTAAATGGGAATATTATGATGAGGATGGCAAATTGAACCGTACAGTCATTTTTGAAGAAGGTAAGAAAAACGGTAAAGAGATTTATTATTTTGACAATGGCAAAATTGAATCCGAACGCCAATATGTGGATGATGATTTGGAAGGCACCTGTCTCTATTATTGCCCCGAAGGAACTTTGGAACACAAACGTGACTATCTTCACGGACAATTGATTTCCTACACCTATTTTGATGCCAATGGAGGCGAAAAAGTTATTCCCGTTGACAACGAAACCGCTGAAATAAAAATCTATTTCAAGAGCGGAAAACTAGCGCGTCAATTCTCCCTAACCAAAGGTTTATATCAAGGCGAATACAAACGCTATTATGCTTCGGGACAGCTTTACGAAAAACTCAGTTATTTGGATGATGATGCTTCGGGCGAAAACATCTATTATTATCCCAATGGACAAATCAAAGAAAAGAAGAATTTTGAATACGGCGACCTGAAAGGACTTAGCGAAGACTATTATTCTGACGGAAAATTGAAAGAATCCGTAAATTATATTTTTGGCAAAGCACAAGGCAAATGTCGTAAATATGATAAAACAGGAAAACTTATCGCTGTTTTGACGTATTATAATGATGATTTGATTTCCGTTAGCGACAAATAACATCAAAAGAAACACAAACCGAAACCTGACAGTTTTTTGCTGTCGAAGTATTTACTATTTAATACACTACGCTATAAAAACTAAACTAATTTTCTTCGCTATCTGCCTTGGCTACATGAGTGTAGCCATGTCGCAGAATGTTTCCGACTATGTCAACTACGGAACCAAATATAAAGACAAAGACATCGTGTATCTTAATGTAAAAACTGAGGTCACAGTGGATATTACTAAAACCGACCTGAAGATAGAAGAAACCAAATCCGAAGAAATCTATTACAACAACTATAAAGCAGGAGCTTTCTCCGAAGGAGATGTTGAGTCAACGCACTTCACCAAGTTGAAAGATATTGAAGCAAGCACCCTCTTGCCCGACAACAATAAATTCAAAGAGTTGAAGGTGAAAGAGTTTAAAACAAAAGAAGTGCTCGACGAAGATGTATTTTATCAGGATTTGTTTTCCACTTCTTTCATCTATCCTTCATTAAGACAAGGTGCTATCACCAAATTAAAATATACCTTAGAAGTGAAAGAACCCCATTTCTTTCCACATGAGATTCTTGAGCGCTATTTTCCTATCGAAAACTTTGAATTTGTTATCAATAGCGACAAAGATGTGGAGTTCGAGATTAAGTATTTCAACACCGATTCATCGAACATTGAATTCACAAAAGTAGAAAAAGGCAGCAGGATTATTTATACTTGGAAAGCCAAAAACATCCACAGCTATAAAACCGAAGACCGCGCTCCTAATTATCTGTATTTCTTACCACAAATCATCCCCTATATCAAATCCTATAAGCTCAACGATAAGGAAGTGACCGTGTTTCGCAATACAGATGATTTGTTCAAATGGTACAACGCTAACACATCAAAAATAGATCGTCAGCATACCCCCGAAATGATTAGCACAGTCAACAATTTGGTGAAAGATTGCAAAACAGAATTAGACAAAGTGGCTGTTATCTATCAGTGGGTGCAATCCAATATTAAGTATGTGGCAAATGAATATGGATTGGGTGGTTTTGTTCCTCGAAATCCGTATCAGATTTTTGACAAACGTTATGGCGATTGCAAAGACATGGCAAGCATTATCATCGAATTACTCGACATTGCAGGCGTCAAAGCGTATCAAACATGGATAGGCACACGGGAATTGCCTTACTCTTACACTGACATACCAACTGCCTTATGCTCCAATCACATGATTGCTGCTTACATTCAAGATGGTAAGTATTATTTCCTCGATGCCACAAATTCCTATATCCCATTGGGACTTCCAAGCTCATTTATTCAAGGCAAAGAAGCCATGATACGCATGAGCGACGATAAATATGAAGTATTTAAAGTGCCTGAAGTGGCTGCCGACACTAACTTTCATGCCGATTCTGTCAATTTAAGCATTGATCAAGGTAAAATATTGGGCAAAGGAGTCATGTCCCTCGGCGGATATTACTTCTCGAGTATGAAACAAAATATTGAACGGATCAAAGATGCCACCGACAGAACTAAGTTCATGAAATCTTATCTCGAAACGGGTAACAACAAATGCGTTATCGACAAATATGATATCAACTCTTCCACAAACAATATTCATATCAATTACGAATTCAATCTTGCCGACCATTTGGTGGTGAATGGCAACGAAATGTATCTGAACCTCAACTTATCCCAACCTTACGACAACTTCGATTTGTTTAAGGATGAACGCAAACTCGATTATGAATTTGTGTTTAGATCCTTAATCCGAGTTACATATATTTTCACCATTCCTGACAACTATGAAGTAAGCTTTTTGCCGAAAAATTCCCGCTTCGATAACAAAGATTTCTACTATCACATAAATTACGAAATCAAAGGGAATAAGATACTGTATCATCTTTATTTCAATACCGATACTATGGTTCTTAAGCCTTCGCAATTTCCTCTTTGGAACAAAATGTTGAAACAAATGCGGTCTGACTATAAGGAAGCCGTTGTATTAAAAAAGAAACTATGAAAAAACTATTTATTTTAGCAGCCATTGCTGTTGCTTGTATAGCAAATTATACACAAGCACAGACTCCTGAACGGAGATACCATGATTATACATGGGAAGAAAATCCGAAACTCACCAACACCGACACGGATACGTCAAACAATTCGGTCATCATCTTTAATAAGAACTTTTATGAATTTATGTACGAAAGCGGTATCCTATTTGAATACGAAACCGTGCATAAAAGAATAAAGCTTGTGACGCATGTGGGTATTGAAAACAATAATACTGTTTATATTCCACTTGCTGATGATGATAAAATTACACTTGAAAAAGCCCGTGTCATTAAAAATGACGGCAGTGTGAGCGAACTCAAGAAAGAAGATTTCAAAGAAGGTTTCGATCAAGAGAGCAATACGAAATACAACTATTTTGCTTTCGAAGGCATTGAAATTGGCTGCGAAATAGAGTATTTATATTGTGTAAAAGAATACCCTTCGCTCAAAGGCACCTTGATTTCCATACAAACAACTGTGCCTGATTTGGAGTATTTGGCAAGATATATCACACCAAACAATTTGAGATTCAAATTCAAAAGCTTCAATGGCTGCCCTGAAGCAGTTTATGATACCACCGAAACAGAGAATAATGTTTGGGAAATCTCTTCAAAAAATATCCCACGTCTAAAAGCGGAAGAAAGTTCGGCTTTGAAAGCAAATAGAATGAAATACGCCATTAAGTTGGATAGAAACTCCGCTACAGGCAAGAAAGATATTTACTCCTACGGTCCTATAGCTTCAGATATTTACGACAGAATTTTCAATAAATTAGAATCGAAAGATGCTAAGCTTATTGCAGGTGTGGTGAAAGATATCAAAGTGGATGCCGACAACGAAGAAGCTAAGATTCGCCAAGTGGAAAACTATTTGAAAACCAATTATATTTTCGATGAAAGCCAAGACCCCAACAAATCTTTGCTTGCCAAAGTGGTTGCCAACAAAGCCTACAACGAAATCGGTTCGGTAAAACTCTTTGCCAATATCTTTATGAATTTGGGCATAGAAGAAGAGATAGTATTGACCTGCGATCGTTTCGAAATAAAATTCGATAAAGACTATGAGTGCTACGCTTTTCTCGACAAATATCTCATCTACTTCCCCAAAATCAAAATGTATATGATGCCCGCTGACAATTTCACACGTTTGGGCTTCCCCGACAACAACTATATCAACAACTATGGCTTGTTTATCAAATCAGTTTCCATGGGCGATTATAGTACAGGTTTAGCTAAGATTAAGTTTATCCAAGGAGCGAAATACACCGAAAGCCTCGACAAACTTACTGTTACGGCTGACATTCCTATCGATTTCAGTGATACAAAGTTTCAAATCACAAGAGAAATGAGCGGCTATGATGCTTCCTATTATCAACCGTATTTCGATTTCATCAAAGAAGAAGACAAACTGAAAGAGTTCTCAGAATCTATTATCAAATATATTGACAACCAAGGCACCATCGAAAATCTGACCTTCGAGAACAAAGGAGGCAATTTCCTTGGACAAAAGCCTCTCATCGCAAAAGCCAATCTGAAGTCCGATTATTTCTTCGAAAAAGCAGGCACGAAATATCTCTTCAAAGCAGGCATGTTGATAGGTCCACAAATGGAACTCTACAAAAAAGACGAACGCAAACTTCCTCTCGAATTTCCTTACAATCATGGCTATGTGCGTACTATTGTTTTCAATATTCCCGATGGTTATAAAGTCTCCAATCTCGAACCATTCAAAATCAATGAGCTTTATATTCGGAATTCAACAGACACTACCATGGGATTTACCTCCGACTATAAAGTGGAAAACAACAAGGTGACTGTTACCGTCTTGGAATACTACAAAGAATATGACTATACGGTAGCCGAATTCGAAGATTATCGTCGCGTGGCGAATGCTTCTGCCAATTTCAACAAAGTGGTGGTGGTGTTTGAGAAGAAGTAATTCTCTAAGGTATTTTTGCTTCTTTGGTTATGCTGACACGATAACCGCGCTATAATCCGAATAACGTTCCACAGGATTTTGTCCTGCAGCCGTTATAAGTTTCTTGATTTCATCCACATTCATGTGCGGCGCCGTGTCTTCTGCTCCTGCCATGGAATAGATCTTTGTGGAATCGTTTATCGTGCCATCAATATCGTCCACCCCAAAAGAAAGGGACAGTTGCGCCGCTTCTTTGCCCAACATGGGCCAATAGGATTTTATGTGCGGGAAGTTATCCAAAAACACGCGAGCCACGGCATAATTGCGTAAATCTTCGAGCAAAGTACCTTCTTTGATATTCGACATGGGATTGTTTTGGCGTTTAAACTTCAACGGAATAAAAGCATTAAATCCCGAAGTGTTATCTTGCAGATTGCGTAAGCGGTTCATATGGTCAATGCGGTGCTCATACGTTTCTATATGTCCATAGAGCATGGTAGCATTCGAGAAGATGCCGCTTTGATGAGAGGCTTCATGCACGCGGAGCCATTCAACGGAAGAGGTCTTGTCGGGGCAAATCTTGCGACGGAGGGTCTCATCAAATATCTCAGCACCTCCGCCCGGGATAGAGCCTAAACCCGCCGCTATCAGCAAACGAAAGCCTTCTTGATAGGGAATATCTTCCTTGGTGAACACATAATGCAACTCCGCAGCCGAAAAAGCTTTGATATGGATATGCGGATTTATCGCCCGTATGGTTTTCACCTTATCAACATAAGAAGCCACGGTAGCTAAAGGATGGGTGCCGCCCGTGATATGAATTTCGTTCACAAAAGCGTCTATCTGATGGATTTTCTCTGCAATTTCATCCAAGGACAATTCCCATGCGCCTTCGGTACCTTTCTTCTTTGCATAAGAACAAAAGCGACAATTGCATACGCATACATTGGTGGGTTCGAGGTGAATATTTTGAATGAAATAGACATTCTTGCCATTTTTGTTGTGCTTGATATGATTTGCCAACATCGCCAAAAAACCCAATTCGGCAGTGTTATATAAATATAAAGCATCCTCGGCGGTGATACGCTCAGCGGCTAAGACCTTTTCGGTTATCTTTTTATCCGCAGGGTTCTTCATAAAATCGGTATGCACAAAATCAGCAAGTGTTGGTTCCATAATAGTATAATATAAGTTTTTTCCTTTTCTTTCTAAAAAACAAAACGTTATGCATCCTCTTTATAAGCCGCTTTTTGCCACTAAGACACTAAGACACCAAGACTCTAAGACACTAAGACACTAAGGCTCTAAGACTCCAAGATTCACAAAGGTAAAAAGTCATGAAGATATTTCTTAGTGTATCTTTGTGCCTTTGTGTCTTTGTGGTTTATTTCTTATTAAATCTTCTTCGAGGTTTCGTTTTTATCTTTTTACAAACTTACATAAAATTATTTTATTATATGCAAGTCGGTGACATAAACTTTCTGATTTGTCGTTTCGCTGACGCCATATCCGCCAAGGAAAATAAAATATGCAAGAGATTTTTTCGTTTTTTTATCTTCATATTGTATGTTTTCACTAAATTTGCTCACTTCAATTAAAAACACCTCATGGCAATCACCGACAGAATCATTTTAGGCATAGACCCCGGCACCAATATTTTTGGTTACGGATTGATTCATAACAAAGGCAATAAAATCGAGTTGATTACGATGGACGTGGTGCAAATGAAACACTTGGACGACCCCTATTTGAAACTCAATAAGATATTCACCGAAACTTTGGCGGTTATAGATAAATACAAACCCGACGAATTGGCAATTGAGGCGCCTTTTTTCGGGAAGAATGTGCAATCCATGTTGAAGTTGGGCAGAGCGCAAGGCGTGGCTATTGCTGCGGCATTATATCGTTCGGTGCCCGTGTTTGAATATTCGCCCCGCAAGGTGAAACAAGCCATCACGGGCAAAGGCGCTGCTTCTAAAGAACAGGTGGCGTTGATGTTGCAACGATTGGTGGTTATCGAAACCATGCCAAAATATTTCGATGCTACCGACGCTTTGGGCGTTGCCGTGTGTCATTATTTCCAAAAGAGTCCTGCGCCCGATGCCAAAGCTTACACGGGATGGAAATCTTTTGTTACGAACAACCCCGACAGATTGGTTTAGCACATGACGCACGAACATTCATCGAAAGAACTATTGACGAGCCATGAGGTTTTTAGCGACCCAATGAAGTTTTATACGCAGTTTTTGGCTGACATCAACAAGGCAAAGGGAAGTATCAACATTGAGATTTATAAGTTTACAGAAGATTCTATCGGCGTTAAATTTCGCGATGCTTTGGTGAAGAAATGCAAGCAAGGCGTCAAGGTGCGACTGCTGATTGATTCGTGGGGCGCGCAGATTAGCGACACCTTTTTCCATGATTTGATAGCCCAAGGCGGGCAGGTTCGTTATTTCAAGAAATTGAAATATTCTTTCGATGCTTTCACCAAACATCATCGCCGAAATCATCGCAAAATCATCATCATAGACGACAGCATTCTCTATATAGGTTCAGCAAATATCAACAATTATTCGTTGAATTGGCGCGAGTTAATTGTGCGTATGGAAGGCACTTTGACCTTGACTTTCAAAAAGGTGTTCAACGACAGTTGGAAAATCTATGAGCAAGCCATCTTCAGTCAGCGGGTGCAACTGCGACAGATAAACAAAGGCAGTTTCAAGATTATCCGCGATGTGCCTTCCATCACCAAACAACGGCTGAAGAAGAAATACGAAGATTTGATAAAAAAAGCCAAGCACGAAATCGTCATCGAGACGCCTTATTTTTTGCCCGGTTTCCTCTTGCGTAAGTTGTTGATGGATGCTGCCAAACGCGGCGTGGATGTTAAAATCATCACCCCGAAACAATCCGATGTGAGCTTCGCCGATGTGTTGCGCAGCAAATATTTGGGCATGTTGCACAAAAGCAATGTGAAGATTATGTTTTATAAACCCAACAATTTGCATTCAAAACTGATGATTATTGACCGCGAATTGTTTTGCTTCGGTTCGGCAAATTTTGATTATCGCAGCTTCCGCTATATGTACGAAATCATGTTGTTGGGCACCGACAAAGCCCTCCTGACCGACCTCTTGGCTCATGTGGATGAGTCCTTGGAGGAGTGCGAAGCCTTCGACTATGAAACATGGTTGCGACGCCCTCGGATTCACAAACTCTTTGAATTGTTTTTGTTGCCTTTTCGGCATTATTTATAGAAGGGCATTTTATTGTCATTTAGTGGGCATTTAATAGTCATTGATTGTCATTAAGTGGTCATTTGGTGGTCATTTAATTGTCATTTAATGGTCATTGATTGTTATTGCATAGTCATCAGATGACTTGAAGTCATCTGATGACTACTCATTCCGAAACCCTAATTCTTACAAAAAACCTTCTTCCCCTCCTCCTAAACCTTAGTAGAATAGTCAAACCCACACAGAAACCAACCTTATTACCTTCTTTCCCCATCACCTTTTTTTTGATAGAATTGAATAAGGTAATAAGGTCAGGGTGTTGTTATGTCATTCATTTCTACTAAGGTTTTACGACGTTTGCAAACCGGATTGTTTCATTTATAGTTTGCAAAACAACATTGTAACACAATATCGCTTTTTATTATACTGTTAGTTGCAAACTAAAATTAGGAAGTTCGAAGGGGCAAACTTTGAAAAGGGTATATTTTATTATCTTATGTTTTCAATTTTATCCAAAACTTCTGTGAGTGTTAAATTTGATTTGAGAATATCTTCAAAACTCATTTTTTCAAAATATACCAAATAAGATACAGCAAAGTAGTATTCTCTTCGGATATCCTTAAATGTCATGATAGTATTTTTATGTCCTTTTATAAATTCTTTCGCATTCGTTATGTCAAGTGTATCGTTGTAGCCAACCAAATCACAATATCCTTCTGTTTTCCATGTTTCCACATTTGAAAATGGAATTTTTGCGTTTTGGAATACCTTTTCTTCAAATGTATGTGTTATTTCATGTGTTATTACTTTGCTAAGTTTACGAGTATCATCCATATCCTCAATATTTGCAATATCTTTTAATACATCTGCATTTTTAATGAAAATCATATTGGTATGAGGAAAGTTAAATGCAATTGATTTTGCAACATAAGGGAAAATTAGTGTATGATAGAATGATGAACTTTGACATAAATAAACTCTATAAACAGCATTTGTGTCATTTATTTTAAAAGTTGTCAAATTAGAAGTGGCCTTGTCTAAAATCTTATAAATTCTATTATCTATTACTTGTGTCGAATGGACTGAAAAGTTTTTGTATGTAATCGAATGCCAAAAAAACATATTTGGATACGCTGTAATAATTATTTTAATGACAATCAATGCAAGGATTACAAGGAATGATTTTAAAATGACTTTTATTACACCATAAACTTTCTTATTCCTAATCCAAAACATAATAATCGAAATCAATTGATTTTTTTTGGTTTCATAAAGTTGGCTTTAACTTTTGTGTTGCTAATTAAGCAATGCCTCCTATATCCGTCCTCCAACAATTCTCAAGCTTGCCACAACAAATATAATAATCAACAAAGATAAATATTTTCTGATTACAAGTAAAAAATAATCTGCATAAAAAAATAATCATCCTACGCCAATATAAATCAGCGCATAAAAAACAACCCATTTCCTATCCCTTGTAATAGCAAAGCTAGCTATCATAACTTCTGTCGTTGCGATTACAATTGCTGTCGTTGCCATTATAATTACTATCGTTGCGATTATAATTGCTGTCGTTGCGATTACAATTGCTGTCGTTGCAATTATAATTGCTGTCGTTGCGATTATAATTGCTGTCGTTGCGATTATAATTGCTGTCGTTGCGATTACAATTGCTGTCGTTGCGATTATAATTGCTGTCGTTGCGATTATAATTGCTGTCGTTGCGATTATAATTGCTGTCGTTGCGATTACAAT